>JBDUAS010000057.1:0-31191 GCA_040004535.1 Deltaproteobacteria bacterium | reverse complement strand
GTACGCATGCGCGCGCATCCTGCCACGTGACACTCTCGCGGTCATGCCCGGAACGGCGGCACGTGGCGCGGCGCCGGAGCCGACCTCGATGCCCACGTTTACCTGATCAGGGCGCTCGGATTCTTCGCGACGATCTTCGCGTTCAACGCGGTCGCGAAGCCGAGCCAGCCGAGGTACGGCGCGATCAACGCGGCAGCCGGCTTGTCGACGGCAGTCGCGGTCGCAGTGAACGCGATCGCTGCAGCGTCGAGCGCGATCATGTCGCCGAGCGCGATCAGCGGCTTGCGTGCGCCGAAGAACAGCGGCGTCCACGCGCCGTTCAAGATCAGCTGCGCGGTCCACAGCCCGAGCGCGACGCTGCGCTGCTTCGAATCCGGCGCGCGCCAGATCCGATAGCCCGCGTACGCGATCGTCGCGTACAGCACGGTCCACACCGGGCCGAACACGTAGTTTGGTGGCTGATAGCTCGGCTTGCGCAGCGCGCGGAACCACAGGCCCTTGGGATTGCCGCGGCCACGCATCACGAGTGTTCCGACCGCAGCGACGCCGGCGGTCGCGACGACGAAGCCGAGCGCGGCCAATCCCTTGCGCGGACGATCGTCAGAAGATGTCTCGGTGGGTTGCATGCGGTGCGAAGTTGCAAACCGAGGACCGCCCGATCGCGAGGCACAGCGCGCGCACGCGCACGACGATCCCAATGCAAGCGCGCGAGATATGTACGGCGATGTCGGCCTCGACGTTGCAAACACACCAGGTCATGAACAACGACAACCTGAAGGACAAGATCGATAACGCTGCGGACAAGGCCAAGGATGCGGCCGACAACGCGGGCACGAAGATCAAGCAGGGCGCCGAGAAGGTCTCTGACAAGACCCACGACGCGGCCGACAAGGTCAAGGATGCGGGTAAGAACCTCGGCAAGAAGGTCGGCGGCTGAGCCGAAGCCGGCCTTCACGGCCCTTCGAGTGGGTCGATCCCAACCGTGCTGTGACGTGCTGGAGGAGCCGCGCTCCTCTGGCGCGTTGCCTTTTTCGGCGACGATTCGGCTAGGCTCCCCGCATGGGTGCGGCGTTCCGGATTTGTCCGCTGTGTGAGGCGTGCTGCGGTCTCGAGCTCGCGCTTGAAGGCGAGCAGGTCGTCTCGGCACGTGGCTATGCGGCAGACGTTTCGAGTCATGGCTTCATCTGCCCGAAGGGCGCCGTGCTCGGCGAGCTTCACGACGATCCGGATCGGCTGCGCGCACCGCTGGTCAAGCGCGGAGGCCGTCACGTCGAGGTCACGTGGGACGAGGCGTTTGCCGAGATCGAGCGGCGGTTGCCGCCGATCCTCGCGCGCGGGCGGGATGCAATCGCGCTGTCGCTCGGCAATCCGACCGCGCACAAGTTCGGGCTCCTGCTCTACGGTGCGCGGCTCGGCCGTGCGCTGGGGAGCAAGAATATCTACTCCGCTTCGACGCTCGATCAGATGCCGAAGCAGCTCGCGTGCGGGCTGATGTTCGGGCACTGGCTGTCGGTGCCCGTGCCGGATCTCGTCCGCACCGACCTGCTCGTCGTCCTGGGCGCCAACCCGGTCGTGTCGAACGGGAGCATGTGGACGGTGCCGGACTTCCGCGGCAAGGCGAAGGCGATGCAGGCGCGCGGTGGCAAGCTGATCGTGATCGATCCGCGCCGCAACGAGACCGCAGCGCTCGCCGATCGGCACGTGTTCATCCGTCCAGGTGGCGATGCGTTCTTGTTGCTCGGCATCGCGAACGTGCTCGTGACCGAAAACCTCGTGAAGCTCGGCCGGCTCGCCGAGTACGTCGCGGGACTCGATGACTTCACGGCCGCGGTCGCACCGTTCACGCCGGCGCGGGTCGCCGCGCGCTGTGGGATCGCGGCGGATCAGATCGTCGAGCTCGCGCGTACGATCGCCGCGGCGAAGAGCGCGGCCGTGTACGGCCGGATCGGCACCTGCACGCAGGAGTACGGCACGGTCGCGAGCTGGCTCGTCGACGCGATCAACGTGCTCACCGGCAATCTCGACGCACCGGGCGGCGCGATGTTCCCGAAGGCGGCGGCATTCGCGGCGAATACGCTCGGCGGAGGAGGCCGCGGCAAGGGCATCACCACCGGCCGGCGCCGGAGTCGCGTCAGTGGCGCACCCGAAATCTTCGGCGAATTTCCGATGGGCTGTCTCGCCGAGGAGATCGACACGCCCGGAGACGGTCAGATCCGCGCGCTCGTGACGGTCGCGAGCAACCCGGTGCTGTCGGCCCCGAACGGCGCGCGGCTCGCGAAGGCACTCGCGGGCCTCGACCTCGTGATCAGCCTCGACATCTATCTCAACGAGACCACGCGTCACGCCGACGTGATCTTGCCCGGTCTGTCGCCGCTCGAGGACGCGCACTACGACGTCGCGTTCCCGCAGCTCGCGTGGCGCAACACGGCACGATTCAGCCCCGCGATCCTGCCGCGCCCGGATCGTCCCGCGGAGTGGGAGCTGTTGCTCCGGCTCACCGCGATCGCGATGGGCCGCGGCGCCGGTGCAGATCTGCGCATGCTCGACGACGAGCTCACCGGCGACGACGTCAAGCGCACGGCCGGACCGTTCGCCGAGCCGATGCTCGCGGCCGTCAAAGATCTGCGCGGGCCCGAGCGCGTGCTCGAGCTCGCGTTGCGCGCCGGTCCGTACGGCGATCGCTTCGGCCAGAATCCGGAAGGCCTGTCGCTCGCGAAGCTGCGCGCGCATCCCGAAGGCATCGACCTCGGCGAGCTCGCGCCGCGCGTGCCGGAGGTGCTGCGCACGCCGTCGGGGAAGATCGAGCTCGCGCCGGCGATGCTCGTCGCGGATCTCGCGCGGGTCGCGGCGGATCTGGACCGGCCGGTGCCGGAGCTCGTCGTGATCGGCCGGCGCCAGCTGCGCTCGAACAACTCGTGGATGCACAACCTGCCGACGCTCGCGTCGGGCCGGTTTCGCTGCACCGCGCTCGTCCATCCGAGCGATGCGGCGCGGCACGGCCTCGCGACCGGAGCGCGCGCGCAGCTCGTCCGTGGCGATCGCACGATCACCGTAGAGGTCGAGGTCAGCGAGCACATGATGCCGGGCGTGATCAGCGTGCCGCACGGCTGGGGCCACGATGCGCCCGGCACGCGCATGCACGTCGCCGCCGAGCGTCCGGGCGCGAACCTCAACACGCTGTTCGACGAGGCGCTGCGCGATCCGCTGAGTGGCAACGCCGTGCTCGGAGGCGTCGCCGTCGAGCTGCGTCCTGTTTCACGATGACGGAGCGCTACCACGTCATCCGGAGGCTCGCGGTTGGCGGCATGGGAGAGATCTTTCTCGCCCGTCAGGCGATCGCCGGCGTCCACCGGCTCGTCGTGCTCAAGCGTCTGCTGCCCGAGCTCGCCGAGGACCCGCAGCAGCTCGCGATGTTCGTCGACGAGGCGCGGATCGCGGCGAACCTCTCCCATCCGAACATCGTGCAGGTCCACGAGTTCGGCGAAGACGAGGAAGGTCACTTCATCGTCATGGAGTACGTGCCCGGGATGCACGTCGGCCGCTTGCTGACCCGCGCGCTCCGCGATCAGCGGCCGCTCGAGCCCCGGATCGGCGCGTTCATCGTGCACGAAGTCGCACGTGCTCTCGATCATGCGCACCGTGCACGCGATGCCGGCGGCAACCCGCTCGACATCGTGCACCGCGATATCAGTCCGCAGAATGTGATGGTCTCGTTCGCGGGCGACGTCAAGTTGATGGATTTCGGGATCGCGAGCGCGGCCATTCGCGCCCGCCGGACCAACGACGGCACCATCCGCGGCAAGTTTCCGTACATGTCGCCCGAGCAGATCGAGTCCAAGCAACTCGACGCGCGCAGCGATGTGTTCGCGATGGGCATCGTGCTGTGGGAGATCACGCTCAATCACCGGTTATTCGCCGGCGAGAGCGATTACGACGTGATCCGCGCGGTGTTGGACTCGCCGATCCCGCGGCCGCGATCGATCGATCCGAGCTATCCGAGCGCGCTCGAGGACGTCGTGATGAGCTCGCTCGAACGCGATCGCGACCACCGGCTCGCGAGCGCGGGCGAGCTCGCGAGCGGGCTCAAGGCGTTCCTCAAGGATCAGCCGGTCGATCGCGAGGACCTGGCCGCGACGCTGGCGTTGCTGTTTCCCGAGGATGCAGCCGAGGTCGCGACGCTTCAGGAGCACACGCGCGCGCTGCCCACACCACCGACGGGCGTCATCGTGGTCGTCGACGGGGCAGGCGAGCCGGCGCCGAGGCGACGGCGCTGGCCGATCGCGGTCGCCGGCGTGCTCTCGCTCGCGACCGCCGGCACCATCGCGACGCATGGCTGGCGGCAGTCGTCTCGCGACGCGCCGGTCGATGGCGCGCGCGCGGCGCTCGCCGACCCGGGCGACGCCGGCATCGGACGGGATGCCGACCTCGCGCCCGACGCGGGCGCCGAGAGTGATGCGGACACGGGGTCCGATGCCGGCCCCGCCACGGCGATCATCGACGACACCCGCGCTCACGTCGTCGTGCCGGCGCGGATCGTGCGCGATGCGGGCCACGATGCATCGCCGGCGATCGTCGCGGCTCGGCTCCCCGATGCCGGCGTGACGACGGGCCAGCTCCGCTTCGTGTTCGAGGACGAAAAGGACAACGGCACCAACGTCGAGATCGCGATCGACGGGCACAAGCCCACGCGCGAGCTGTGCACCTCGCCGACGATCCAAGCGCGCTGCACGCTTCCTATCGGTGCGCATCAGGTCGACTTCCAGGTCTCTTCGACCGGGCTTGCGTTCGGTCGCACACTCCAGGTGGGCCCGAACGTTGCAAAGTGCAAGGTCGCATTAGTGCGCAAGGAGGTCTCGTGCGAGCCGCTCTAACCCTCATGGTCGTTGTCGCGTGTGGATCGCAGCAGACTGGGGTCGAGCTCGAGAGCGGTCCGCTGATCAGCGTGACCGAAGGCGATGCTCCGCGTCACATTCACGTGACCGGCGCGGCGAAGTTGACGACCTCGCCCGATGTGACGTGGGCGAGCTTCGATGGCTCGAGCGGTGACCTCGTGATCGCGCCGCCGTGCACCGCCGTACCCGGGACCTCGGGCGCACCGCGGTTGTTCTACATGCAGCTCGACTCGACCGACGTGGTGGTGCAGGTCCAGCCCAGCGCAGCCGGTAAGTGCGCCCCGTCGCTGCGCGCGTGCCTGGTCACCGCGGATTGCACACCGGCCTCGATGCCGACGTGTGCGCCGCAGAGCGCACTCGGCCACGTTCTGCTCCCCGTTAGCTACGCCTCGGCGACCGATCCGGATCAGACCCTCGTCTTCACGATCGAAAATCCAGATCCAACCGTCGCGCTCGGCGGCCACATCACGACGGACGCGCCGATCAAGTTTCGCCCCAACTCCGACTCGACCTCGTTCTGCGCGTACATGCCGAACTCGAACATCGCGGGAGATTTCACGTTGGATTGGACCATTGCGGTCGCGCCGGTCAGCCCGGATGCGGCCATGGTCTCGAGCGGCGAGTACCATCTCGATTGGAACGCAGACGACGCTTACGACATCGAGGTCGAGTGGTGCGCGACCGACGGCACGAGTTGCACGCTCCATCGCTACACGGCGCCGAGCCCGCTCCCGAATGCCCAATGGTGTATCGATCACAAGCCGATGACGGCGGTCGGGATGACGCTCGGGCTGCGGATCTGGGCGCGGTCGATGATGGGAATGGATAGCTACCGGCTAACGCTCGGGGCCAAGCTCGGCTCCGCCACGAAGGTCACGTTGACTTCGTCGACCAGGCGCCTGCCCGATGCGCTCGATCTCGACCTCGATCGGATGTCGGTCCCCGCCGAGGTCACGGCGGATCTGAGCACGCCACCGGCGTCCGATCGGCTCACTCTGACGCTCGGCCCGGCTTCGGCACCGAGCTCGCGAACGGTGGAGGTCGCGATCATGGCGACGTGTCCGCCCGGACCGGAACAGCCGCACGCGCGCGCGGCTCGCTAGGGCGCACACAGCGAGCAGGTCGTGGTCTGCCCGGTTGGGCTCTGCGTGCCGTCGCGGTCTACGACGATGTCATCGCACTCGGTCGCCACGACCGTATTCGTGCTGTCGGTCCATGCGATCACGATCGCCCAGTCGCCGGGATCCAGATCGAAGTCTACGGTGGTCTCGCACGGATCGGCGCTGCCGCCGCAGATCACCTCTCCGCCGGTGTGGAGTCCGATGCAAGCGCCACAATCGCAATCGCCACATCCAGTGCTCGGCTCGGCGTAGATCGCGCGGGTCGGGGCTGCCGCGCAGCTTCCGGCGCCGACGAAGATCGTGCCTCGCGTCTTGCACCCCCCTGCAAGCGCGACGAGTACGAGCCACGCGACCCGGCTCACGGCCGCACCGGGCCGACCTCGATGTGCTGCGGCCCGACGTCGATCGACCGATACGCGAGATACGCGCCCGCGCCGAGGGCGACCACGGCGGTGCCGAGGAGGCCGCGTACCCACCAATGCTCGTGCCAGCGCGCGATATGGCCGGCCGACACCTCGACCACGCTCGGAATATTTGCATCACCGGCGTGAGCGAGGTCGACGCCGGTCTGCGCTCGCAACGTGACGTGATACTCGAGCGCGAAGTCGCGCTCGGACTCGGTTGCTTCCGCGGGGATCGTAAACGCGAGCGTGTTCGGTACGCGATGTGTGAGTAGCGTGTAGGTGTCCGCGCCGCGATGCCGAAACGCGAGCTCGACGCGGTGCACGAAGTGACCGGGGTCGACGACGTGAACCACGATCGCGAGCGGCTCCGCGCCGACCGCGTGAGTCGGCGCATCGACCGTGGCCGCGATCTGGGCGAGCTCGCTCGCGTGCGCGCTCGTCGACGCGAGAAAGGCATCGCGCCAGGCGCCGCGCGCCCGCTCGTACAACGCGCGCGCGTCGACTGTCTCGAGCTTGTGCTCGAGCGGTTCATCCGGTTCGTACTCGAATGCTTCTTCGAACCGCGCGATCGCCGCCTGCTCGTGGCCCAACACCATCTCCGCGCAGCCCGCGAGCCGCAGCGCAGATGCGTGCCCGTGAACGTCGAGCGTGGCCCCCGCGAGCAGCGGCGCGAGGATCGCGAGCGTGCGCTCCTGTTCGCCCGCTTCGAATTCGACGCGCGCCTGGGCCAGACGCGGGTCCTCCGCGCGCGCGAGCCGAGGCAGGAGCGCGAGGCCGATGACGAGCAGCGCTCGAACACGAAACGTCACGCCACCGAACATATGCCGAGGACGAGCAACCGTCATGCCCGGCAGCTCTGCTTCGTGCGGGTGCCGCCGCGCGCGCCGCGCAACGCGGGTGCGCAACTGCGCAGTCACGCTGCGCAACCGCCGAGGACAGCGCCTCACCATTCACGACCTTGGGCCCGGCATCGGCCTTGCGATAGCGCTGCGCCATGAAGCCTTTGCTCGTGCTGTTTGCCGGCGCCTTGCTCGCCGCTTGCCATGCCGCCCCCGCGACCTCGAACGATTCCGGTCCGGCGATGTCGTCCGCCGATGGGACCGAGGCGCCGGTGACCCCTGGCGTGCTCGAGAATGCCGCGGTCAAGGTGACACTGCTTCCCGATGCCTCGCTCTCGGTGCTGGTCAAGGCCACGAGCTTTACGTGGACCGCACCGGCTCCCGCGATGCCCTACGCGGTGAGCGCGCTCGTGACGACACCCACCGCGATCACGGCGACGCTAGCGCGGGGGACCGAGAGCTGGAACGTCACGCTGACGCTGGCCCATGCGACGCTGACGAACGCGACCCCGGGCTTCGAGGTCGCGATCGCGACGAGCAACGGTGCGGCGCACACGGAGCTGCCGGGCTTTCCGTACCCGTTCGCGCTGCCGACCGATACCGGCTATTACGTCCAGAACACGAGCTCCGATGGCCTGTTGTTCAAGCTCTCCGAGGCGAGCTCGATCCAGAACATGTACGACTTCATCGCGATCCCGTGGTGGGGGCTGACCGATCTCCATCAAGCGATGATGGCGATCCTCGAGACGCCGTACATGCCCGCCGGGAAGTCGAACGAGCGCAGCGTGGTGCTCGCGCCGGCGAAGCTCGAGTACTTGTTCGTGCCGCAGGGCACGTACGTCGAGCTCGCTCGCGCCTATCGCGCGTACATGTTCGATCACAACCCGGGCATGGAAGCGGCGACGTTGGCCGCGTCGACGAAGCCGGGCATCGCGAACTTCAAGGATGGGGCCTACGTCTACTTCTGGGATGACGCGCAGGGCAAGGCCCAGGACGCGACGTTCATGAAGAGCGTGCACGACTATGGCCTCGCGCACACGATCGCGATGATCTATCACGGCAACACGACGCTCGACGACGCGCAGATCGGCGCGCTCTACCAGAACGTCGAGACCACGCTTGGCTGGACCCCCGGGATGTACACGCTGCCGGGTGCGAACCTGGGCGTCGTCGCCGCCGGCGAGTGGCCGCGCCAGCTCACGCTCGGAACGAAGCAGCCCGAGGAGTTCTGGAACGACCCGAACACCCACACGAACGGGTTCGCGAAGACCTGCATGAAGCAGGCGATGCTCGGGCCGGCGCCGATCGCCGACACCTACAAGACGACGAATGCGGCGTGGCACAACGAGGCGAACTACTTCGACACGTTCGTCGTCCAGGTCGCGCCGTGCCTCGACCCGGCCCACGTCCAGCACGCGCCCCGCCTCGATGGCATGCCGCTGCCCTCCTCGATCGACGAAGACCGCGACTATCGCGTCAAGTTCCTCCAGGCGATCCACGATCCGGTCGCAGACGGCGGGCTCGCGAGCATCACGGGCTCCGGTGAGGGTCTCGCACCGGCGTGGGCGATCCCGCATGTCGACTACTTCGAAGGCGCGATGATCCTCGGCGAGTACGGCGAGCTGCACACGATGATTCCAGCCGGCGACTACGAGCAGGACTTCGCGACCTCGATCGATCCCGCGAACGCCGGCCGCAACACCGACGAGCTTCACCGTATCCCGCTGTTCGAGCTGATGTTCCACGACCACGTCGCGACGACGTGGAACTGGCGCAATACGAACTACCAGAACATCGTGACCGCGCCGAAGAAGGATCTCCTCAACGCGTTGTACGGCACGGTGCCGATGTACAACATCTCCGTCGCGCTATGGGCGGCGCACAAGGACGCGCTGCTCGCGAGCTACAACTTCACGAAGGGCACGCGCTCGCTGATCGGGTTCTCGGACATGACCGGGTTCGGTTATCTCTCCGACGATCACGAGCTCCAGTACACCGACTGGGACGGGGCCGGCGGCCCGCGCGTGATCGCGAACTTCAGCGCACATGCCCAGATGGTCGGCACGAAGACGGTGCCGGCGCTGGGTTATGTCGTCACGACGCATCCCTAGCGACGACGCGGCTTGGTCAAGCCCCAGGCTTGCAGCCGGTAGACGAGCGCGCGGCGCGACATGCCGAGCGACTCTGCCGCCATCGTCTGGTTGCCGCCGCACGCGTCGAGCGCCTCGAGGATACGGTCGCGCTCTGGATCGCCGGATCGCGCGGGCGTCGCGCCAGGTGCTCGCCTGGGCGGTTCGGCGGCGAGCGATTGCTCGATGTCCACGAGTGCGAGCCGATCCGATTCGGCGAGCATGATCGCGCGATCGAGGACGTTGCGCAGCTCGCGCACGTTGCCGGGCCATCCGTGACGCGCGAGTCGGTCGAGCGCCGCGCGTTCGATCGTGTACGCCCCGCGCCGCGCGAGCAACGTGGCCACGATCGTCGGCACCTCGCGGAGCCGGTCGCGCAGCGGTGGAATGGTCAGCGTGAACCCCGCGAGCCGGTAGTAGAGGTCGGCGCGCAAGGTCCCCGCGGCGATCTGCTCCGCCGGATCGCGGTTCGTGGCCGCCAGGAACCGAACATCGACGATCCGCGGCTTGAGAGCGCCGACGCGCTGGGTCTCGCGCGACTCGAGCACGCGCAACAGCTTGGCCTGGATCGCGAGGTCTGCCTCGCCGATCTCGTCGAGGAACAACGTGCCCGTGTCGGCAGCTTCGACGAGCCCGGGCTTGTCCTTGACGGCGCCGGTGAACGAACCCTTCTCGTGGCCGAACAGCTCGCTCTCGAGCACCGACGTCATCAGCGCCGCACAGTTGAGCTTGACGAGCGGGCGATCCTTGCGCGGCGACAGCACGTGCAGCCGCTCAGCCATGACTTCCTTGCCCACGCCGGTCTCGCCGAGCAGGAGTACGCTGATCGGCGACTTCGCGAGGCGCGCCACCAGCGCGTCGTCGATGCTGGCCGGTGCCTCCGGACGCAAGCGCTCCGAGAGCGAACCGCTGCGCCGCTGGACGACCACCACGACCGTGCCGAGGCTGACGCTCTCGCCGACGGAGAGCTGCGTCGGCATCCGCGGCGCGATCCGGACGCCGCGCACCATGGTTCCGTTGACGCTGCCGAGATCTTCGATCTCGACGGCGCCGTCACGTACGCGGAACACGGCGTGGTCGCGCGAGATCGATGGATCGTCGACCTGGAGGTCGGAGGTCGAGGACCGCCCCACCTGGAGCGGGCGCGCGCCGAGCGGCGCGACCACCGGAGCGCGATCACTGACGACGAGCAGCGACAGGATGCCATCCGAGCTGTCGGCCATCCGCGTCGTCGTGCCGGCACGGTCGACCACGGTGCAAGCTTAACAGCAGGTCGCCAGGCCGCGCGTGCGCAGTTGGGTGCGCAGTTGCGCAACTCGATCGGCGAGGATCGCGGAGAGCGGCCACGGCGGTGGGGTGGTCGCCGGCACGCGCCGTGAAATGCAGGCCACCATGAAACAGCTCTCGATCGCGCTGCTGTGTGTGTCGTGTGGCTCACCCGCAGCCACACCGGATTCGATGGTCTCGGATGGCAGCGGATCGGCCGCGATCGATGCACGCGGGGATGCGCCGAGCACGGGGGGCGCGGCGCTCGGCATCGTCGATCAGGTGACCGACGTCGCCTGCCCGTCGGGCGCCGGTGGACCGCCCGCGGGCTCGACGTGCAAACGCGTGCGGGTCAGCGGTTGCGCGGGGATCGAGACCGAGACGGTGACCGCCCTCGTCGCCGTGCTCGCGCCCGCGAACGTCACGCGCACGGTCGTCCATCTGAAGGGCGGTGGTGGCGAGGGGTTTCAGATCTCGGATACCGCGGGCTACCAGGCGAACGGGTTCCGCGAGGTGTTCGTGTCCTGGGATACCGACTGGGAGCAGACGGCGAGCCACGGCATCAAGACCGCTGCGTGTCGGCCCGCGACCGTGATCAAGTGGGTGTTCGACGAGCCGAGCTTGCACGCGCAGAGCCGCACGAACGCGTTCTGCGCGGAAGGGTTCTCGGGTGGCTCCGGTCAGATCGGCTACGCGCTCGCAGACTTCGGACTCGCCGACTATCTCGATTACGTCAACGAGCTCTCCGGCCCACCGTTCACGCGCCTCGACCTCGGATGCGACGGCAACGCACCGCCCTCGGCAATGGTGTGCGGCGAGACCGTGACGACGAAGCTGCCAAATTCGGTAACGGCCTGGGAGAACCTGTCGGCGCCGTGCGGCAGTGCGAGCCTTCCCGCCGGCGAGCGCGCGCGCCTGGTCGCCGACAGCATCGCGACCGATGGCAGCTTCGCGTACCCGCGAACGCGGATGGAGTTCTTCGATTGCACCAACAACGCGACCGCGGTGACCTCGATGTCGCAGCTGCTGTTCGATCAGATCACGCAGGCCGAGGGCGCCGGGGCGCAGACCGCCTATCACTGCTACGCGCAAGCGGATGGCTGCATGGGCGAGGGACTCGGCGCGCTGGGCTCCTCGGAAGCCTCGCACGCGATGGTCGCGGGTTGCACGCCGCGCCACCCGTAGCTATTCGGTGACGACCTCGGGAGTACCGCCGAGGCGCTCGTACAGGGACTTGGCTGGCGGCGCAGGCTGGTCGGCATCCTTCGCGATGTGCTTCGGATGCGCGCCACAAGCCGCGGCGACGAACATGATCGAGACGAGTCGCATGGGCAGGCAGCGTACTTCGGTCTAAGCTGACGCGCATGGCGACGCACAATTTCAATGTCTCGGTCGATGATCAGGTCTTCCTCGAAGAGGGCGGCGAAGAGATCGGCGCCGTGCGCAAGGTCGCGAAGGACCATCTCGTTATCTACATCGAGAACAACGGCGACTTCGAGGTCCCCGGCCCCGCGGTCCGCGCCGCGCACGACGGCAAGGTCGTGCTCGACGCGGCACAGCTGCCGCCCGAGCTCCTGAATGCGGTCGAGAAGGCGCACAGCAAAGAGACCGAGTAGCTGCGCGGTACGACTCGATCACGGACGGCTAGTGGTATGAGGCGGGCATGGACGTCGCTCCCACGCTCGCCGCACTTGGAGTCACTTCTCGTCTCGACGCCGGCGAGCTAATCGCTCGGTCGCCGATCGACGGTTCGATCACGGCACGCCTCGCGATGGCCGATGCCGCGGCGTGTACGACGGCGATCGACCGCGCGGCAGCGGCGTTCGCGGTCTGGCGCACGGTGCCGGCGCCGCGCCGGGGCGAGCTGGTGCGGCTGTTCGGCGAAGAGCTCCGCGCGCACAAGGACAAGCTCGCGGCGCTCGTCACGATCGAAGCCGGCAAGATCGTCGCGGAAGCGCGCGGCGAAGTGCAGGAGATGATCGACATCTGCGACTTCGCGGTCGGTCTGTCGCGGCAGCTGTACGGCCTCGCGATCGCATCGGAGCGGCCGGGGCATCGGATGAGCGAGACCTGGCACCCGCTCGGCGTCGTCGGCGTGATCAGCGCGTTCAACTTTCCCGTCGCGGTGTGGGCATGGAACTTCGCGCTCGCGATCGTGTGTGGCGATGCGGTGGTGTGGAAGCCGTCGGAGAAGACACCGCTGACCGCGCTCGCGTGCGGCGCGTTGTTCGAGCGCGCCGCGGCGCGCTTCGGTGGGGCGCCGGCGGGTTTGTCCGAGATCGTGATCGGCGGCGCGGCGACAGGCAGTGCGCTCGTAGATGATCGGCGGGTTGCGCTGGTCAGCGCGACCGGGTCGACGCGGATGGGTCGTGCGATCGCACCGCGGATCGCCGCGCGGTTCGGGCGCTCGTTGCTCGAGCTCGGCGGCAACAATGCGATGATCGTCGCGCCGACCGCGGACATGGAGCTCGCGACGCGCGCGGTGCTGTTCTCGGCGGCCGGCACGTGCGGGCAGCGTTGCACCACCCTGCGCCGGTTGATCGTGCACGACCAGATCCGCGACGAGCTGCTCGCGCGGGTCGAGCGAGCGTACGGGCAGCTGCGGATCGGCGATCCGCGCGAGACGAGCACGCTCGTCGGTCCGTTGATCGACGGCGCTGCATTCGATGCGATGGAGTCGGCGCTCGGCCGTGCGCGCGGCGAGGGAGGGGCGGTCCACGGCGGTGGGCGCGCGAAGGTGGCGGGGTGTGACGGCGGCGCGTACGTGACGCCGGCGATCGTGCGGATGCCGGCCCAGACGGCGGTCGTGCGCGACGAGACGTTCGCGCCGATCCTGTACGTGCTCGGCTATCGCGAGCTCGACGAAGCGATCGCGATCAACAACGACGTCACGCAGGGCCTGTCGTCGTGCGTGTTCACGAACGAACTGCGCGAGGCCGAGAGGTTCTTGTCGGCGGTGGGCAGCGACTGCGGGATCGCGAACGTGAACCTCGGACCGAGCGGCGCCGAGATCGGTGGCGCTTTCGGCGGCGAGAAGGAGACCGGCGGCGGCCGCGAGTCCGGATCCGACTCGTGGCGGAGCTACATGCGGCGCGCGACGAACACGATCAACTATTCGAGCGAGCTACCGCTCGCGCAGGGCATCACGTTCAGCTGATCAGGTCATCGTCCACGTCGTGCCGTACGTGACGAGGCCGAGCTTGCGGGCTACGCCGAGCGACGCTTCGTTCGACCACGAGGTCGAGTAGAGCGGTGTCATCCGGCGAGCGCGCAGCGCCATTGCCCACGCGGCGGTCACGCGCGCGGCGTGGCCTCGGCGGCGGAACCGCTCCGCCGTATCGAGGCCGGCTTCTGCGGACGTCCTCGCTCGTCGCGCGCAGAAACAGATGCTGACCGGCGCGCCGGCCTCGACGATCGCCATCACCGGCGCACGGCCGTCGCTGATCTCGCCCTGGACCCAGCCGTGAAAGTTCGTCGCGAGGTCGCGCTCGGTCCGGACCTCGACGATTCCGTCGGGTGCCACGAGCTCGGCCGGAAACTCGAACAGCGGGCCACCGTCGACCTCGGCGAAGTCCATCGCGAGCAGCTCTTCGTAACGCTCCGCGTGCCGCGGCGGCGTTTGCCAGTTGTCCGCGGTGTGAACCGGCTCGCTCGCTGCGAGCTCGTCGAGCTCGCTCGCGATCTCGGGCTTCACATCCGTGCGCACTGCCCACGCGACCGAGCTCGCCCCGCGCGCGAGCACGAATCGAACCGACAGGCTCGGGTTCGGCTCGCGCGTCTCGGTGATCCGATGCTCGCCATCGAACACGAACGCGGTCGCGAGGTGCAGCTCGGGCGTTGCCACACGTTCAGCGTAGCATCAAGCGCGCGGCGATCTCCGACGAGAATCCGTATACCGCGGGACTCGTTCGCTCGATGGTGCGCTGTTTGTCGCGCTCCATGACGCTGTTGATCGGTGCTCGCCGGCGCGCTGGTGGCGAGTCCACGCTCACGCCCGCTGGACGCGGACGCTCGGATCGCCATTCACGTCGAGGACGAGGCGTGCTTCCCCGCCCGCGAGCTTCTTCTTGGTCGTGCCGTTCGTCACGAGCTCGCGCAGCTGCGTGGTCGTGAGCTTCTTGCCGGCGACCTCGAACCAGACGACGAACCGGCAGCTTTCTCGCCAGCGCGAGCAACCCCAGCCGCGTGAACCGGTGAGGAGCGTGCCGGCTCCGCAGCGAGGACAGCGTAGCTCGGCCGGAGTCCGCTTGGATTTCGATTTCTTCGATGTCGGTTTCGGGCTCGGGCTCGGGCTCGGTGCACGCGGGTTATTCGTCGCAGACGAGTTGGTCGCCGGTGGCGCCAGCGGCCTCGGAGCCGGGAGGGAGCGCGACTCATCTGGCGGCGAGCTCGCGCGCAGCGCGGCGACGATCGATGCGTCGTGATGCAGCTCGATCCTCGACGAGCTCGGCACCGCGGATTGCTGGGGCGAACCCGACGAAGTCCCACGTGGGGCGGCCGAGCCGAACGAAGTTCTCTGCCCATCGGACGAAGCTCGGGGCTCGAACGAAGTCCCACGTGGGGCGGCGGATGGCTGCCGTTCGTGCGAAGTCGCACGTGGTGCAAACGATGTCGGTGGTTCGGACGACGATCCGTCGCCTTGCCTTCGGCCGCCCGACTTTCGTCCGCCGTGCCCACCGTCGCGCTTGCCGCCGCCGCCGGCTCGCGATTCCCATGCGGGCGGGGGCTGGTTCGCCGGAGGCGGCGCGGGCGTCGACCGGCGGATCGCGTCGACAAGGTCCGCGACATAGCGAGCGATATCCGCCATGAACGCGGCGCGCGAATCCTCTCCGCGCGCGATTCGTGCGAGCCGTGCTTCCCAGTTACCGGTGAGCTCGGGCGACGCGAGGCTCGCGACGGGCAGGGCCTCGATCAGGCTCGTCCCGGTCTCCGTTGGCAAGAGCTGCTGGCGTTCGCGCACGATGAAGTCGCGCTTGAGCAGCGTCTCGATGATCGCGGCGCGCGTCGCCGGCGTGCCGAGCCCGCTGTCCTTCATCGCCGCGCGCAGTGCTTCGTCATCGATCGCCTTGCCGGCGGATTCCATCGCACCGAGCAGCGTCGCCTCGGTGAACCGCGGCGGCGGCGTGGTCTGCTTCGCACGCGACGCGAACGTGCCGGTCAGGAGCTGGCCTTCGACGAGCGGCGGCAACAACCCGCCAGCCTCGACGTCATCACCGTCCTGACTATCTCGGCCTTCTCGCCGGCCTTCATCGCGGGCTCCGCGCACGCCACTCGCTTCGTCGATCCCGGCGACCGCCTGCCAACCGGCAGCGGTGCGCACTCGTCCGCGCGCGAAGTAGCGATCCGGCGGCGGCGGCACCGCCTCCAGGATCACCGGCTCACCCGCGGGCTTCGATACCGATGGCGACGGCAACGGCGATCCTCGCGCGATCGGCCCACTTGCCGCGCTTGCTACGGGCACGCCAGCACCGACGCGAATCCACGCCTCGGTCACCGCGAACTCGGCGTCGCCGTGAAACGCACCGATGAACCGGCGCGCGACCAGATCGAACAACCTCCGCTCGTCGCGATCGAGCGCTTCCAAGCGCACGCTCGCACCCGTCGGAATGATCGCGTGGTGATCGTGCACCTTGCTGTCATCGAACACCCGCCGCGGTCGCCCGACCGGGCCTGCGCGGAGCGGCTCGACGAACGGCGCGTAGTCCGCCACTTCACCGAGCGCACGGAACATCTCCGGCAGCTCACCCGCCAGATCATTCGACAAGTAGCGCGAGTCCGTCCTCGGATACGTCAGGAGCTTGTGCCGCTCGTACAGCGCTTGCGCGAGCTCGAGCGTGCGCGTCGCCGTGAACCCGAACCGCCGGTTCGCCGTGCGCTGCAACGACGTCAGATCGAACAACAGCGGCGGCGGCTCTCGCACCGCCTTCGCCTTCACGCTCTCGACCCGCGGTCCATCCGGCGCCACCGCATCGCGATCGCGACCGACCACCACCTCGGCGAGCTCCGCGCTCCCCAATCGAGTCACCGCGCCGTGCTTCCAGATCGCGCCGAACGTGCGGCCCTCCGCCGTCGCCAGCTCCGCACGCACTTCCCAGTAGTCGCGCGGCACGAACGCGCGAATCTCCAGCTCGCGCCGGACGATCATCGCGAGCGTCGGCGTCTGGACGCGGCCGATCGAGTACAGCGACGTGTGCCCACCTTCGCGATTGCGCACCGTCACCGCGCGCGTCGCGTTCATCCCGACCAACCAGTCCGCTTCCGATCTCGAGCGTGCCGCATCCGCGAGCGGATCGAGCTGGAGCGCCGGCCGCAGCGCCGCGAGTCCCTTGCGGATCGCCTCGTCCGTCATCGACGAGATCCACAGCCGCCGCACCGGCAGCCGCGCGCCCGCGTACTGATAGACGTAGCGAAAGATCAGCTCGCCCTCGCGCCCGGCATCGCACGCGTTGATCGCGCCGCGAAACCGGCGATCGCGCAGCAGCGCACGCACCGCGCGCAGGTGCCCGGCAGCGTGCGCAGACGCGCGGAGCCGGAACGCATCCGGAAGCATCGGGAGTACGTCGAGCCGCCACGGTTTCCACGCCGGGTCGTACGTCGCGGGCTCTTCGAGCTCGACCAGATGGCCGATGCACCAGGTGATCACGTAATCGGAGCCCTCGAACGCGTCCTTGCCCGTGGGCCGCACGCCGAGCACGCGCGCGAGGTCACGCGCGACGGACGGCTTCTCGGCGACTACGAGCTCCACCGATCGATCATAGCGGGGGAGGCTGACACCCCAGATCGTGGCACCCTTAGGCCATGACTCGCCTATGCCTGCTCGCAGTCGCGGTCGCCGCCCTCGTCGCATGCAGTCATTCCGCCGCACCTCCGCCGGTGGATCCCACCGTCGCCGCCGTGCCCGCCGCGGATCCGGCACCGTGTCCCGACGTCGCCGTGCAAGAGGCGAAGCTGATGGCTGCCGATCCGATCAAACCGATGGTGGCGAGTCATTGCGTCGACGATCGCTGGTCCGTCGAGCTTCGCAAGTGTGTCCTGCTCGCGAGATCGCAGCAGGAGCTCGAGCCGTGTCACAAGGACTTCACCGGCAACCAGTTCGAGTCGCTGAAGCGCGACATGGATGCGATGAAGACCGCCGACTCGTCGTCGCCGGCGACCGCACCGACGAGTGCCACGCCGCCGGCCAAGACCACGCCCGCAGCGCCCGACGTGCCGCCGCCCGCGAACGCGATGCCGAAGTAGCTTCTCTCATGGTCATCGGCACGCACGTTGCTCACTCCAGGCACATGCGTACTCTATGGATCGTTCTCGCCGGCCTCGCAGCCGCAGCCACCGCCGGCGCTGTTGTCTACGTCGTCCGCAATCGCCGTCGTGAAGTCGAATCCGCGGATGACATGGTCCCGTTCGACATCGTCGAAGCGGAGCTGATCGAGGTCGACATGATGCCGGTGATGGGGATCTCCGCCGTCGATCCTGGCCCGATCACGCAGACCTCGGGAGAAGGAATTGACCTCGACACGGCGCCGGGTGCGTCGCAGCTCCCGAACGAACCGGTGTCGCGCCGCTACTGATCAGAAGTCTCACCCGTGGGCGGACCGCTCGCTCTGCAGCCATGGCGTGACGAGCTCGCGCGTCCGCTTCATCAAGCGGAGCCGGACCTCCGGATCGTAAGCCTGGGCATCCGCGCGCGCCGGCGCGCATTGATCGAAGAACGTGCCGGTCACGCCCGCGAGCGTTCGATCGATCACGAACCGGATCGCGTCCGCGCCCGCCTGCGCGGTGCCTTGCGGTGTGATGCCCGACTCGCGCACCATGCCGGTATCGAGGAACGTGCCCGGGTGCAACGAGTTGATCGGCACGCGCTGCTCCGCGGCGACCACGAACGCGTGGGTGACGAGCGCGAGCTTACTGCGCCGGTATGCGACGATGCCGTCGTAATCCCGGTCCATCATGAGATCGGTGAAGTCGAGCGCGCGCTGGCCGATCGATGCGACCTGGACGACGCCACGCACGCGGTCGAGCAGCCCATGTGTCAGCACGTAAGGCGCGAGGTAGTTGACCGCGAACCGCAGCTCGAACCCGTCGTAGCTGACCTCGCGATACATCTGATCGCGCCCGAAGCCTACCGCCGCGTTGTTGACGAGCAGATCGATCTGACCGACTTCGCGCGCGAGCCGCACGACTTCCGTGAGCGACGCGAGATCGGCGACCACACCGCGCATCCCGAGTCTCGTCGCGACCGGCTCGACATGCTCGCGGGTGCGGCCGTGGACGATGACACGCGCGCCTTCGCGGACGAGCTGTTCGGCGACCAGCTCTCCAAGGCCACCGGTCGCGCCGGTGACTAGCACGGTCAAATTCCTCACGAGCCCCACCATAGCTTGCGGCAACCGATCGTGCGCTCCGGCACGCGCGCGGATCTGCGCGGATCTGCGCCGCTCGGCGCCGCTCGATCCGTCTCATGTCCCCGGGACCATTGAATCCCCATCGGGCATGACCATTGCTGAATCCCAAGCTATGCGCCCCGGTTCGATCGTCTCCAAGGCCGTCACGATGGTTGCCGTCCTGGTCAAGCGACTCAGACGGGTCGTACATGCGTAGTCCCGGTGCCCATCCCGGCGAGCTCGGACCACCGGCGCGCGGACCGCTCGCCGCGGCGCTTCGCGAGCTCGGCCCACTCGAGACGGCCGAGGAAGTGATCGGGGAGAGCTTGCCGAGCTCGGACGCTTGGCAGTCAACGTGCGGTGATGCGGGCCGCCCTCCAGCTCGATGTCAGCACGCCAGCAGAAGCGTGGGCGCCTTGCGCGGAGCTCGCGCCGTTCGACCTCACCGGGATCGAGCGCGCGGTCGTCGTCCCGGTGATGCGGTGCTCGACGTGGACCCAGATCTCGCTCGCGTGATCGATATCTTTCTGACACGCGGTCTCGAGGTCGCGAAGCTCGTCGAGGACCTCTGGTACGTAGTGCTCCAGACGACGAGCCACGTCGCGCAAACCAGCGAAGTCGCCGTGCGCGCACGCCCACTCGCCGCCATTACAGAGCGCCGAGATCGCTCGTGTAGCGTCGTCCTGGTCATTGGTCATATCGTGAGAGCTGCAGCATCGATGCCTCACGGTTGCGGGATTCGCCGAGGCCATTCGTCTAGAGCGCGCGATCCTCGTCGACGAGGCTCCGCGTTCCGGGCGGCTGCATCACACGTAAGCCCGCCAGGCACGCGAGTGCGCAGCCGGTCGTGTGCTTCGTGACGCGCGGCAGCGCACTCGGGTTCGTCATCATGGACGTTCGGCCGGCGACGAGGCCGCGGCAGAACGTGCAGTAGACGTCCATCTTGTGGAGCTTGTAGTCGGGGCCGCCGCACCTCGCCGTCGAGTACGGCTTGTACGGCGCTTCCAGCGGGAACCGCCGCCCGTACTCGGCGAGCGCGAGCGCGAGCAGCGCCGCGAAATCGAAGCCGCCACGGCCTTCGAGCCACGCGTCGTACGCGATCGCCGCATCGTCGTGCACGCGCCGAGTCTAGCGTCTATGATCGCGACGTGCGACTGGGTGTGCTCACGGCGATCGCTGCGGCGGTGATGTTCGGCGTGTCCGCGCCGATCATCGCGTGGGCAGGACGCGGCGTGTTCGCGACCGCGTGTCTGCTCTATGCCGGTGCCGCGCTGGTCGGTCACGGTGCGCGTGCCGTCCGTCGCGACCGGACGTTCTCGTTGCACCGCGCCGATGCGCCGCGACTCGTGGCGATCGCGGTTGCGGGCGCCGCACTCGCGCCGGTGCTGCTCGTCGTCGGGCTCGAACGCGCAGGCGCGTTGACCTCGTCGCTCCTTCTCAACCTCGAAGCCGTGTTCACGGTCGTGCTCGCCGCGGTGATCCACCGCGAGCTGATCGGCGGGCGCGTCTGGATCGCGGTCGGCTTGATGGCTAGCGGCGGCGCGGCACTCAGCCTCGATGCGGCGCTGCGCGGGACCGGCAGCGTGATCGGTGCAACCGCGGTGCTCGGTGCGACGCTCGCGTGGGCGCTCGACAACACGTTGACCCAGCCGCTGTCGGATCGCCAGCCGTTCGACGTGGTCGCGGCGAAGGCGACGCTCGGTGCCGCGCTGACCGGCGTGCTCGCGCTCGCACTCGGTGACAGCTGGCCGGACCTCGCGCGTGTGGCGGCGCTGCTCGCTTGTGGCGCGACCGCGTACGGATTATCGCTCGCGCTCTACATCCTCGCGCAGCGGCGGATCGGGGCGGCCCGCACCGGCTCCGTGTTCGCGCTGGCGCCGTTCATCGGCGCGCTCGTCGCGTGGCTGGCGGGCGACCGGGTGCTCGGCGTTTGGGCCGTGGCGGCGATTGCCCTGTTCGCGGTCGGGGTGTGGCTTCACCTCTCGGAACAGCATCGCCATCGCCACCATCATTCGGCGGTCGCGCACGACCACGTGCATCGCCACGACGATGGTCATCACACTCATGACCACGACCCAGCGTTTGTCGGGGAGCACGCGCATCCGCACCAACACGCGGCGCTCGATCATGATCATTTGCACGACCACGGCGATTCTGACCACGCGCACGACCACGCGTAGCCGCGCGCGAACGCGCGCCCGGGCGACAGCGCTCGAGCCTAAACCCCTGTACGGTGCAGGCTCCGAGAAATTCCCGGCACGTGGTTTGCGAGAATATGCGTATCCAAATGGGCTCGGACCCCAACGAGCAGCCATTACGCGCGGAGCTCTTCAGCGTCAGCCAGCTCGAGGCGCACGCAAAGTCGCTCGCAGTCACACACCAACTCGGGGCTCCGGATGCCCGCGGCGTGTTACTCGAGCGGCTCGCGGACAACCACGAGGCGCTCGCCGACGCGTACGCGCTGGTCGCGGACGCGGTCGCGCGGGGCCGCCAGATCACGCCAGCGGCCGAGTGGTTTGTCGACAACTACCACCTGATCGAAGAGCAGATCCGGATCGCCGAGCGTCACCTCCCGAAGAACTACAGCCGCGCGCTGCCGAACCTCGTCTCCAACTCGTTGCGCGTCTACGACCTGGCGATCGAGCTGATCTCGCACTCGCACGGCCACGTCGACGCCGAGACGCTGCGCGCGTACATCGCCGGCTATCAGACGATCCAGCCGCTCCGCCTCGGCGAGCTGTGGGCGATTCCGATCATGCTGCGAATCGCGCTGATCGAGAACTTGCGCCGTGTGATTGCCGCGGTCACGGCGGGGCGGCGCGAGCGCGAGCTCGCCGCGCAGTGGTCCGATCGTTTGCTCGAAGGCGCCGCCGGCGATCCCTCGAAGGTCGTGCGCGTGCTCGCGGAGCTCGTCGCCGCCGATCCGGCTCTGACCGTGCCCTTCGTCGCCGAGATCGCGAGCCGGTTGCAAGGGCAGGGCGCGGTGTCGACACTGCCGATCGCGTGGCTCGATCAGCGGCTCGAGGCCCAAGGCCAGACCGTCGAGGGCGTGTTCCAGACGGCGGTCCAGAGCCAGGCCGCCGACCAGGTCGCGGTTGGCAACAGCATCACGAGCCTGCGCACGCTCGACGCGATCGACTGGCGCGAGTTCGTCGAGGACCTGTCGACCGTCGATCACGTGCTGCGCCGCGATCCGGCCGGCTGCTACGCGAAGATGGAGTTCGCGACGCGCGATCGATATCGCCACGTCGTCGAGCGACTCGCGACTCGCGGCAAGCTCGAGGAGCGCGCGGTCGCCGAGAAGGCGATCGAGCTCGCGGCGGCGCAACCCGATGGCCGAGAGCACCACGTCGGCTACTTTTTGATCGATCGCGGTCAGCGCGCGCTCGCCCTCGCGCTCGCCGAGCGCCCGCATCACCCCGCGTTGCGCAAGAAGGTCGGTCGCGGCATGAGCATGCTCGTGTACCTCGGCTTGATCGCGGCGATCACAGCGGCGAGCGCGAGCCTCGTCGCCGTGATGACGTGGCCGCACCTCCACTACAAAGTCTGCGTGGTCGCTTGGACCGCCGTCGTAGCGATCTGCGCGAGCCAGCTCTCGATCTCGCTCGTCCACTGGGCCGCGACGCTCGCGATCAAGCCGGAGGCGCTGCCGCGCCTCGATTTCACGGCCGGCGTGCCGACCGAGTTCAAGACGCTCGTCGCGGTGCCGGTGATCCTGTCGACCACCGAAAGCATCGATCATCTCGTCGAGCTGCTCGAGGTTCGATTCCTCGCGAACCGCGATCCGAATCTCGGGTTCGCGCTGATCGGGGACTACCGCGACGCGGCGACCGAGCACCTCGCCACCGACGCGGCATTGCTCGCGCACGCGACCGCCGCGATCGACGCGCTCAACGCGAAGTACGCCGACCCCTCGCACTCCGGCGGGTTCTTCCTGATGCAGCGTCCCCGCCGCTTCAACTCGCGCGATCGGTTGTGGATGGGCTGGGAGCGCAAGCGCGGCAAGCTCGAGGATCTCAACGCGATGCTCCGTGGCGAGCCCGAACGGTTCGCTCAGATCGTCGGGCCCGTCGAGCGGCTCGCGCAGACCCGCTACGTGCTCGTGCTCGACAGCGACACCGGCCTGCCGCGCGACGCCGCGCGCGAGCTCGTCGGCGCGATGGCGCATCCGCTCAACCGCCCCGTGGTCGATGCGAAGCGTGGCCGGGTCAGCCACGGCTACGCGATTCTCCAACCGCGGGTCGGCGTTGCACTCGATAGCGCGCAGCGCACGCGGTTCGCGAAGCTGTTCGCCGGCGAGCCAGGCATCGACCCGTACACGCGCGCGGTGTCGGACGTCTATCAAGACCTGTTCGCCGAGGGCTCGTTCATCGGCAAGGGCATCTACGACATCGACGCGGTCGCGAGCGTGCTCGGCGGGGTGCTGCCCGACAATCGCGTACTGAGCCACGATCTACTCGAAGGCGCGTACGGTCGCGCCGGTCTCGTCAGCGACGTGCTGCTGTTCGAGGATTTTCCGTCGACCTACGCGGTCGATGCGAGCCGGCGAGCGCGGTGGATTCGCGGCGACTGGCAGATCGCGCGCTGGCTGTGGTGGCGCGTCCCGAGCCCGCGGCGGCCGCGCAATCCGATCTCGTGGCTGTCGCGCTGGAAGATCCTCGACAACCTGCGCCGCAGCATCGTCCCGATCGCCATGGTCGGCCTCATCGCGCTGGGGTGGACCTTGCCGGGTGCTGCGTGGCTCGCGCTCGGCCTCGTGATCGCGACGCTCGTCGCCCCGCCGCTGCTCGCCGCGTTCACCGACCTCGAGCGCCGGCCGAAAGAGCTCGCGCCCGCGGAGCACGAGCGAGTCGTGCGCCGAGAGCTCGGTCAATCGCTGGTCCGCGAAGTGTTCTCGTTCGCGTGCTTGCCGGCTGATGCGCTGCTCAGCATCTCGTCGATCCTGCGCGTCGCGCTGCGCCTGTGGATCACGAAGCGGAAGCTGCTCGAGTGGCGCACCGCCGCGGATGCGGAACGTACCCAGCGCACTGGCTTCGTCGCGACGTACCTGTCGCTGTGGATCGCGCCGGCGACCGCGATCGCGATCGGCGTGCAGCTCTGGCTCGGCCGAGCGTCGACGGAGTGGCTCGCCGCGCCGGTCGCCGCACTCTGGTTCGTCGCACCGGCACTCGTGTGGTGGGCAAGTCGGCCGGTCCCGCTCGAACGCTCGGAGCTGGCGGGTGAGGATCGGCTGTTCTTGCGACGGCTCGCGCGCCGGACGTGGCGGTTCTTCTACACCTACGTCTCGGCCGAGGATCACTTCCTGCCACCGGATAACTTCCAGGAGGATCCGCCGGTCGGCGTCGCTCACCGTACGTCGCCGACGAACATCGGGCTCGCGCTGCTCGCGAACCTCGCGGCGCGCGACTTCGGCTACGCGACGATCACGTCCGTGATCGCGCGGACCGAGCACACGTTCGCGACGCTCGATCAGCTGCAGCGTTTTCGCGGCCACTTCTTGAACTGGTACGACACCAAGACACTCGAGCCGCTGCGCCCGATGTACGTGTCGACCGTCGACAGCGGCAACCTCGCAGGTCACTTGATCACGCTCGCCGAAGGCCTGCGCGGGCTCGCGCACGAGCCGGTGATCGGACGCCGGCAGCTGGAAGGCGTCGCCGATACGCTCGCGGTGCTCGAGGAGGTCGGCGTGCCTGCCGCGGAGCTCGTGACCCTGCGCGAGCTGACGAAGCTCTCCGTGCGCACCGTCGACGAAGCGCGTGATGCGTGCGCGCGGATCGCGGCGGCCGCGAAGGTGATCGCCGAGCGCGGCGATGATGGAGAACGTGCCGCCTGGCGTGCCGAGCTCCACCGTCAGGCCGCCGAGCTCGCCGCCGAGCTCGCAAATCTGATTCCAGCCGGCGAGACCCAGCTCCCGACGCTGGCGCAGCTCGCGGCACGCAAGCTCGAGCGCGCGGTCGAGAGCGTGACGGCGCTGGACAAGCTCGCGCGTCACGCCGAGGACCTCGGCGACTTCGAATACGACTTCCTCTACGACCCGAATCGCCATCTGTTCTCGATCGGCTACAGCGTCACCGACCACCGGCTCGACAACAGCTTCTACGACCTGCTCGCGTCGGAAGCGCGGCTCGCGAGCTTCGTCGCGATCGCCCAGAACAAGATCCCGCAGGAGCACTGGTTCCACCTCGGCCGCCGCGTGACGAGCACCGCGGGCAAGCCGACGCTGCTGTCGTGGAGCGGCTCGATGTTCGAGTACCTGATGCCGCTGCTCGTGATGCCGACGTACGACGACACGTTGCTCGATGCCACGTATCACGCCGCGGTCGCCCGTCAGATCGAGTACGGCGGCGAGCGCAAGGTGCCGTGGGGCATCTCGGAGTCGGGCTACAACAAGACCGACGCGCAGCTCAACTATCAGTACCGCGCGTTCGGCGTGCCAGGCCTCGGCTTCAAGCGCGGGCTCGCGTCGGATCTCGTGATCGCGCCGTACGCGACCGCGATGGCGCTGATGGTCGCACCCGAGAAGTCGGCGCGGAACCTCGAGCGGCTCGCCGCCGAGCACCAGCTCGGGCCGTTCGGGTTTTACGAGGCGATCGATTACACCCAATCGCGGCTGCCGCCGGGCAAGACGAGCGCGACGGTGAAGTCGTACATGGCTCACCACCAGGGCATGGTGTTCCTGGCGCTCGCGTACACGTTGCTCGAGCGGCCGATGCAGCAGCGGTTCCTCGCGAACCCGGCGATGCGTGCGACTGACCTCGTCCTCCACGAGCGGGTGCCGCGTACGCCGGCGGTGTATCCGCACCCGGCAGAGGTCAGCGCGGTCCGCACGACGACCGAGGTCGAGCGCGACCTGCGCGTATTCGCGACGCCGAACACGACGGCGCCCGAGATCCAGTTGCTGTCGAACGGCAACTACCACGTCGTCGTCACGAACAGCGGAGGTGGTTACAGTCGGTGGCGCGACTTCGAGGTCACGCGCTGGCACGAAGATCCGACACGCGATTGCTGGGGTCAGTTCTGCTACATCCGCGACCTCGCGAGCAACACGTTCTGGTCGGCCGCGTATCAGCCGACGCTCCGCGCGGGCGGCAACTACGAGGCGATCTACTCGGCCGGCCGCGCCGAGTTCCGCCGCCGCGATGACGACCTCGATACCCACGTCGAGATCAGCGTGTCGCCCGAGGACGATCTGGAGCTGCGCCGGATCACGATCTCGAACCGCACATCGCGGTCGCGCACGCTCGAGCTGACGAGCTTCGCCGAGGTCGTGCTCAACGCGCGCGGCGCCGATGCCTCGCACCGCGCGTTCTCGGGGCTATTCGTCGAGTCCGAGATCATCACGGACCAGCAGGCGATCCTGTGCACCCGGCGGGCGCGCGCGCCCGGCGAGAAGCCGCCGTGGTTGTTCCACGTGATGGTCGTCCACGGGTCGACGAAGGGCGCGACGACGTACGAGACCGATCGCGCGGACTTCATCGGTCGCGACGGCACGCCGGCGGATCCGCGCGCGCTGCATCGCAAGGCGCTCGGCAACTCGCAGGGCTCGGTGCTGGATCCCTGCGTCGCGATTCGCAACGTGATCGAGGTCGGCGCGGATCAGACGGTCCAGCTCCACATCGTGACCGGTGTGACCGAAACGCGTGAGGCCGCGCTCGCGCTCGTCGACAAGTATCGTGCGCGCCACTTCGCGGATCGCGTGCTCGAGCTCGCGTGGGTCCAGAGCCAGGTGATCCAGCGCCGGCTCGAGGCGAGCAACGCGGAGATCCGGGTGTGGGAGCAGCTCGCGGGTCACGTGATCTACGCGAACCCGACGCTGCGCGCACCGAAGCGCGTGATCGCGAGCAACCGGCTCGGCCAGGCAGGGCTGTGGCCGTACAGCATCTCCGGCGATCTGCCGATCGTGATCGTCCGGATCACGGCGACCGAGAACCTCGAGCTCGTCCGCCAGCTGGTGCGCGCGCACATGTACTGGCGGTTGAAGGGGCTCGTCGTCGACCTCGTGATCTGGAACGAGGATGCGTCGGGTTATCGCCAGAACCTCCACGATCAGATCATTGCGGCGATCGCGGTGATCGGTGATGCGAGCCTCGTCGATCAGAAGGGTGGCATCTATATCCGGCGCTCGGATCAGATGACGGATGCGGACCGTGGCCTGTTCCAGACCGTCGCGCGCGTGATCCTGAGCGATACCGCCGGCACGCTCGCCGAGCAGCTCGACCGCCGGCCGCGCCACGAGCCGGTCCAGCCGGTAAAGTTCGAGACCGTGCGATGGCGCGGCGCCTCGATCGTCGCGATCCCGCCGATGCAGCGCCCCGATCTGGTCGCGTTCAACGGCCATGGCGGGTTCACGAAGGACGGCCGCGAGTACGTGATCACGACGACGCGCGAGTCGCGGACGCCGGCGCCATGGGTCAACGTGCTCGCGAACTCGTACTTCGGTACGGTCCAGAGCGAGACCGGCGCCGCGTACACCTGGTGCGAGAACGCGCAGATGTATCGGTTGACGCCGTGGAGCAACGATCCGGTCAGCGATCCGAGCGGCGAGATCCTGTACCTGCGCGACGAGGAGGACGGCACGTACTGGTCGCCGATGCTGAACCCGGCGCCGGGCACCCAGCCTTACATCACGCGCCACGGCTTCGGCTACTCGGTATTCGAGACCCATGAAGCGGGCATCGTGTCGGAGCTCACCGTGTTCGTCGCGATGGACGCGCCGGTCAAGCTGTTCAAGCTGAAGCTCAAGAACCGCTCGGGCCGGCCCCGCAAGCTGTCGGCGACCGCGTTCTTCGAGCTCGTGCTCGGGGTCCAGCGCGCGACGACGGCACCGCATGTCGTCACCGAGATCGATGCGAAGACGGGCGCGTTGTTCGCGCGCAATTCGTATGGCGAAGAGTTCGCGTCGCGCACCGCGTTCCTCGAGTGCAGCGAGCCCGAGCGCAGCGTCACCGGTGATCGCGCGGAGTTCCTCGGCCGCGGGGGCACGCCGGCGCGGCCCGCGGCGCTGATCCGGCAGCGGTTGTCGGGGCGCGTCGGTGCGGCATTCGATCCGTGCTTCGCGATGCAGGTCGCGATCGAGCTCGCCGAGGGTGCGGACCGCGAGCTCGTGTTCGCGTTCGGCTCGGGCCGCGACGTCGACGACGCGCGCTACATCGTCGGGCGCTATCGCGGCACCGGCGCCGCGCAGGCCGGCCTCGCGGGCGTGTGGGACTACTGGAACCGCACGCTCGGCGCGGTCAACGTGCGCACACCCGATGCGTCGCTCGACTTCCTCGCGAACGGCTGGCTGATCTACCAGGTGCTCGCGGCCCGGATGTGGGGTCGCAGTGGGTTCTATCAATCGGGCGGCGCGTTCGGGTTTCGCGATCAGCTCCAGGACGCCTGCGCGCTGCTCCACGCCGAGCCGCTGCTGTTGCGCGAGCAACTCGTGCGCTCCGCGGCGCATCAATTCCCGCAAGGCGATGTCCAGCACTGGTGGCATCCGCCGAGCGGCCGCGGCGTGCGCACGCGGATCTCCGACGACTACTTGTGGTTGCCGTACGCGGCCGCGCGCTACATCACGGCGACCGGAGACACCGGCGTGCTCGATCAGAAGATCGATTTCATCGAAGGCCGCGCGGTCAACCCGAACGAGGACAGTTACTACGATCTGCCGGCGCGCTCGACCGAGAGCGTCGCGCTCTACGATCACTGCGTGCGCGCGATCGAGCACGGCCTGCGGCTAGGCGCGCACGGCCTGCCGCTGATGGGCACGGGCGACTGGAACGACGGCATGAACCTCGTCGGTGACGAGGGTAAGGGCGAGAGCGTGTGGCTCGCGCTATTCCTCGTCGAGGTGCTGCGCCGGTTCGAGCCGGTCGCGCGCGGCCGCGGCGATACCGCCTTCGCCGACACGTGCGTCGCGCGCGTCGTCGAGCTGCGCCGCAACCTCGAAGCGAACGCGTGGGATGGCGCTTGGTACCGGCGCGGCTACTACGACGACGGCACGCCGCTCGGCTCGGCGCAGAACGACGAGTGTCAGATCGACGCGCTGCCCCAGAGCTGGGCCGTGCTCGCGCAGAGCGGCGCGCCGGAGCGAGTGGCGCAAGGGCTCGACGCGCTCGACGAGCGTCTCGTCGATCGCGAGCTCGCCGTGATCAAGCTGTTCGATCCGCCGTTCGATCACTCGGCGCAGAACCCGGGCTACATCAAGGGCTACGTTCCGGGCGTGCGCGAGAACGGCGGCCAGTACACGCACGCGGCGGTGTGGGCCGTGATGGCGTTTGCCGAGGCAGGTCGCACCGAGCGCGCTTGGCAGCTATTCGACGCGATCGATCCGATCCATCACGGCGACAACCCGGAGGCGATCGCGCGCTACCGCGTCGAGCCCTACGTGATGGCGGCCGACATCTACACGAACCCGCAGCACGCCGGCAGGGGAGGCTGGACCTGGTACACCGGCTCCGCCGGCTGGATGTATCGGCTCATCACGGAGTCGCTGCTCGGGCTGCGGCTCGAGGTCGATCATCTGCGGATCGAGCCGGTGATCCCGGAGACGTGGCCGGGGTTCGAGGTCCACTACCGGTTCCGCAACACGGTGCACCACATCAAGGTCGTTCGCCGTCCCGGGAACAGCCGTAATGTCATTCAGGTGACGTGTGACGCGCACGTGCTCGAGGAGCGCCGCATTCCGCTGCAGGACGACGAGCACGAGCACTGGATCGAGGTCGTGGTCGGCGACGCGTGAGCACTTTTGCGATTAGGATCCCGGCGTGGCCCAGCCCGGCTTAGTGCTCGTGTGGTCGAAGGGCGAGCCCCAGCTGCGCGTCGTGCGATTGCCGACGCGGACGGCGTTTGTCGTCGGGCGCGAGCTCGTTCCCGGCGACGAACGGACCAGCGCGAAACACGCGACCATCTACGCGCGCGACGAAGATTTCACGGTCACGAATACCGGCTCGCGCAATGGCACGTTCGTCGACGGTGAGGAGGTCACTTCGCAGCTGACCGCCTGGGACCGCTCGGTGATTCGCACCGGCAGCTCGCTGTGGTTGATCTGCGCGGACATCGCACCTTTCGAGGCGCTGGTACCCGCGCGCGATCCGAGCGCCTCGCACGCGCCAGGCGCTGCGCTCACGCCCGCGGCGATCAGCTTCGCGATCTTCGATGCGGTGCGCGGCGCGATGGCGATCCACTACTCGCTCGTCCAACGCTGCATCATGTCGGCGTGGCGCGATCGCGCGGCGCTGGTCTCCGCGGTCGAGGCAGCGCTCGATCGCGCGAGTGGAGCCGACCGTCTGCGCGAGGAGCACTTGCCGAAGGTCACGCCGCTGCGCCCGGTCGTCCCGTTCGCGCGCTTGTTCCAGATCATCATGAAGGCGCCGCCGCCGTTCAAGATCCCCGCGAGCTACCACTGCCACGCGGTGGTGAAGCGCGAAGGCGGAATTCCGTACGAGTCGATCATCGCGTCGGACCAGACCAATCCCGTGCTCGTCCAGATGCAGCTCGGAGATGCCGTGCGCGGCGACGACTACTTCATGGCGGGCTTCTGGGGCCACGGCGTGACCAGCTACTCGGTCTATCTCGCGCGCAGAACCGAGCGCCAGCGGTTGTTCCTGCGCTTGCCGTATGGCGAGGGCGCCTACTGCGCCGACCCGGCTCGCGAGCGTAAGCAGGCGCTCGAGAAGCTCGAGCGGTTCTCGTGGCTCGCCGAGACCCTCCCGGTCCGCCATGTCACGTTGCTCGACTCGCTCGGCACCGCGTCGTACGAGCTCGTGCGCCACGACGGCACTGTGGTGTCGTCGCCGGAGAAGCTATACAGCCTCGACGACGTCGACTTCCTGTCGCTCGCGATGGGCTAGAGCCGGTCCCAGATCGCGTAGCGACCGACGCGCAGCTCCTCCGCGATATGGCGCGCGCCTGGCCGGAAGGCCAGGTGCGCGAACTCCGTTGTAAGGCGATCGATCACCTGCGGGGAAATCCGACGAGCGCGCGTATGAATTTGCGTGAATTCGCGGGACGGAGGTGCGCGGCCGATGCTCTAGCGCTCGTCGGCCGCCGCGCCTGGAGCAACGACCACCCGCGTACCGAACGACTACACCGAGATCCAGACGAAGAAGGTGAGCTTCACCGGCTTCTCCGGGATCGCGGGTCGGTTCGACCTCGGCGGCAAGCGCTAACTAG
>JBDUAS010000260.1:0-9901 GCA_040004535.1 Deltaproteobacteria bacterium | reverse complement strand
AACTACTTCTTCGAGTGGTGCGTCTGGCTCGGCTTCGCGCTGTATGGATTGGCGTTCGCCGGCGGATGGATCGCGTTGATCGGCCAGGCGATCATCCTCGCGTCGATCTTCGGCGTCACGGGCATTCCTCCGACGGAGAGACAAGCGATCCAGAGTAAGGGCGAGGCGTATCGGCGGTATCAGCGGCGAGTGAGCAAGTTCGTGCCGATGCCGCCGAAGGGTACGTGAGCGGCGCGGCCGATCTCGCGATTTCTCGTTTCTACACCGTTTCTACATCACTCTGTCGGACCCATGTGGGTGGTCTCGTCGTGCGCGCGATCCGTCTAGTACGGTCGCACGCACGCGTTCAGCAACTTCTCGATCGCCCGGCGCGCACACAGCTCGGCGCAACTCGACATCCCGGCGACGCTCGAGCCGGGCACCAGCGACCTCGTCGTGATCGCGAACGGCATCGCGTCCGAGCCGATGCGCGTGCGGATCAGGTAACCGCGCCGGAACGCATCAGGCTTTCCGCGGACGGGGCAGGCCGTAGGCATCGAGGCGCGCCTGCAACGTCGTGCGCGAGATGCCGAGGATCCTCGCCGCGCGCGACTGATTGCCCGCGCACTGCTGGAGCACCTCGAGGATGCGCAGGCGTTCGACATCGGCGAGCGCGCTCGCGAGGGACTGATTGCTCGGGCGCACCGGCGGGGCGCTCCCCGACGCCAACGCGGGCATCGTGGGACGAGTGTCGCGCACGCGCAGGTCCGGCTGGCTGTCGCGTTCGGGGTCGAGCACGAGGTGGCGCGGCCGGATCGTGCCGCCGCTGGACAGCAACATCGCGCGTCCGATCGTGTTGCGCAGCTCGCGGATGTTGCCGGGCCAGCTATGGTGCTCGAGCGCCGCGATCAGCTCTGCACCGATCGCGATCGCTTCGCCAGGGCGTGACTCACGCGCGAATGCACGCGCCAGCGGCACGATCTCGCTGCGGCGCTCGCGCAACGGTGGGAGCGCGACCGTGACGCCGTTGATGCGGTAGTAGAGATCGCGCCGGAACCGGCCGGCGTCGACCTCCTCGCCGAGCGGACGATTGGTCGCGAACACGAAGCGCGCGTCGACCTTGCGCCCGGTCGTCGCGCCGATGCGGCGTACCACGCGCTCCTCGAGGACGCGCAGCAGCTTGGCCTGCACGCCGAGCGGCAGCTCGCCGATCTCGTCGAGAAAGATCGTCCCGCCATCGCCGGTCTCGAGCAGACCTGGATGCGCGCTTGTCGCGCCGGTGAACGCGCCGCGCTCGTGACCGAACAGCTCGCTCTCGATCAGCGACTCGACCAGCGCCGAGCAGTTGAGCTTGACGAAGGGCCTTGCCGCGCGCGGTGACAGCCGATGAATCATCTCGGCGTAGAGCTCCTTGCCGACGCCGGTCTCGCCCAGGATCAAGACCGAGAGGTCGCCGGTCGCGATCTGGCGCACGAGGTCGCGCACGCCGTCCATCGCGTTCACCTCCGGATCGGGACCGCGTGCGATCTGCTCGTAGGCGTGCGCGATCAGCTGCTCGGCGATGACGCCATCCTGCGGATACTGCGCCACACCGAGCTGCGCCGTGATGCCATGGCGCGCGAACAGCTCCGTGATGCGGGTCGCCGCGATCGAGACGTGGCTGCCTCCGGTCTCCACCAGCACGATCTGGAACCCGCCGTCGCCATCGGCGATCACGATGTCGGTCGTGCGCAGCAGGCCGCGCAGCAGGCCGAGCACCTGCTTCGAACCGCCGCCTTCGGTCGCGAGCTGCACGACCGCGAACGGCGATCCCGTGCGTGCGGATCGGGCGCACTCGGCATCGACAGGCGGCAGCAGGCCGTCGCGCTCGGACATGATCGGCTTGCTGTCGAACGACAGCGGGAGCGACTGGATCACGATCGTCACCTCGCCGACCTGGATCGCGTCGCCGATCGTGATCGCCGTCGGTGCATCGTTTGCGACGGCCCTGCCATGGACGCGCGTGCCGTTGCGGCTGCCCGCATCAATGATCGCCAGCGGCGAGAGGCTCAGCATCGCGTGGCGCCGAGACACCGACGCGTGCGGGATCACCAGCTCGCAACTTGGCGATCGACCGATCTCCAACCGACCTGATGCCGGCAACAGCTTCCTCGCCACGTTTCCCTCGACCGTGATCATCGCGTGGAGCCGAGTGCCGGACGGCGCCACCACGCGGGACGCGTCAGTATCGAGGTCATCGAAGTCAGACAAGGCGACGCCCAGTGTAAGCGATCGTGGATGCCGGCAGACCGCTGGTTGGTCAACCTGACCAGTTGCTGGTCAGGTTGAGTGTTCGGCAGCCACAAACGATTCAAGGAAATGCTGTTGAACCGGGGGGTTAGCTGCGCATGCGAATTGCTCAGGGATGCGCAAACATGTTGAACCGGACCCCTCTCCTGCTGATCGCTGCCACGTTCCTCGCGGTCGCCGCACCGACTGCGAAGACTGTCGAGGCTTCCAGTGCGGATGCCTGCACGCTCAACGGCGGCTCGACCTACGCCGAGTGCATGGGCAGCTACAGCGTCCACACGTCGGAGGACTACTCGACGTCGACCGGCTGCATGGGTGCCTGTGGTCCGGGCTGCAGCTACAACTGCGACGGCGATGGCCCCGGCGGCGCGTGCTACGAGCACGACCTCGCGACGCGCACGTACGGAATGTTCTCGTCGCAGGCGATGAGCAAGTTCCCGCCCGCGCTCCGCAAGTGGGCGTCGTGCGAGACCGGCCGTTACATCACGACGCCGGCCACGAACATCTTCTCGCGTGTCACGAGCGCGGTCGGCTGGGGATGGAACAAGTTGTCCGGCCTCGCCTGGTGATCTAGACGCTGATAGCGTCACTGCCAGCACAGATGGCCAAGAAGCGCTCTCGATGGTGGTTGCTGTGCGTGCTCGTGTTGTTCGCCGGCGTGCTTGGCCTCGGCCGACGGTTCGCGTGCAGCCCCTTCGGCTCGCAAGACGCGGCGCACGCGCCGATCGCGGTCGATCCCGCGCTCCCCGGTTCGCGTGCCGCGAGCCACGGCGCCTTCGCCTCGCTGTCGGACGAACCCGACGACGACGGCGCCGCGCCGGATGGCCTGTCCCTCGTCGGCCGCGTCATCTATCCCGATGGCCGCGCGGCGTCGGGGGCATCGGTGCGGTTGCTCTCGCGGCCGAGCGGGGCGCCGCATGCGAGCATGCCCCACCGCGTCGCGCGCAGTGATGCCGACGGTGCGTTCGCGTTCGCCAGGCAGGCGCAAGGCGATTACATGCTCGAGGCGCAGACCGACGACGCCGTGTCACCGACGACGCCCGCTCGTCTCTTGCCGGGCACGGATCCGGTCACATTGATGGTGTTTCCCGCCGCGACGCTTGCCGTGCATGTCCTGAGCGCCGTCGATCACAAGCCGATCGCCGACGCGACGGTCAAGCTCGGCATCGGCCTGGGCCTGTTCGGCGCGTCAGACGCATACGTGCTCGAACGCACCGACGAGGCCGGTATCGCGCACTTTCGTGGCGTCGCGCCGATCGAGAACCATCCGGTGTTCGCGTTCGCGGACGGCTTCGCGGGCACGTTCGACAACATCCGCGCATCCGCGCATCTGCTCTCGAGCTGGGAGACCACGCTACAACTCCAGCCGGGCGCCGACGTCAGCGGCCGGGTGACCGACGAGCGAGGGATCCCGATCCCCGGGGCCAAGGTCGGCTGGGAGCCCGGGCCGGGCGAGCCCGACGGCGCGTACACGTTCGTGACGCCGCTCGCCGATGGCGGCCACTACATCGCCGCCATCACCGATGCCGCGGGGGTGTTTCACAAGACCGTGCCGCCGGGACTCGGATGTCTCGTCGCCGTGCATCCGTCTCACCTGACGGCCCAGGCGTGCGGCGTGCGGACGACGATGGGCCAGCCGCGGACTGACGTGCAGATCGTGATGAAGTCCGGCGCGCGCGTCAGCGGCGTGGTCGTCACGGCCGACGGCAAACCTGCGCCTCGCGCCGAGGTCATCGTCACGCATCCGAGCTGGGAGCACATCCCGAGGCTCAGTGATAGCTATCGGTCGCGCACGACGACCGACGCGCAGGGGCGGTTCGCGTTTGACGGTGTCGATCACATGCCGCTCGCGCTCACCGCGTGGACCGACGAAGCGTCGAGTGATCTCGTCGAGCTCGACCTGCGCGGCGTCAACGAGCGAGCCAACGTCAAGATCGTGCTCGCGAACGATGGGCTGATCACCGGCACGGTCACCGAGGAGGATGGCGGCGCTGCGCCGTTCGCGGTGGTCACCTACTTCGTGGCTCCGGACATCGACAAGATCGTGTGGGCGAAGGCCGAGGCGGATGCGCGTGGGCTCGCACTGCCCAAGTCGATCGGAGGTGCGCTGTGCGATGCCGCGGGCAAGTTCCGGTTCGCCGGATTGCCGCCGGGCGTGTACGCGTTGCGAGCGCAGCGACCGGCCGCGACGTCGGTGGCGCCCGCATATTCGGCAGTGTGGCGCTACAAGGTCGCGCTTGGTTCGGACGTGACGATGGTGCTTCCGGGGCTCGGCGCGATCGCGGGCCACGTGGTCGACGAGGACGGCAAGCCGGTGACGGACTTCGCGGTCTCGTTCGCGATCTGGGAGCCGGCGATGCAGACGGCAGCGATGCCCACGGGGCGCCCGGTGATCAGCGCCGACGGGTCGTTCAAGATCGACAGCGTGCCCGCGAACGTTTACGCGATAGCAGTGTCGGGCCCGGGGATCGTCGAGTGGCGCACCCCGAGCAGCGTCGAGGTGAAGACCAGCCGCGTGACGGATCTGGGTACGATCAAGGTAAAGGTGGGGGAGCAGATCTCCGGACGCGTCCTGTCGCGCGCGGGCGCGTTCGTGGCCAACGCGGATGTCACGATGGCGACCGCCGATAAGCCCGATCTGTTCTTGCATGCCGAATCGGATGCGGATGGCCACTTCACGCTGCCCGTCGTGACGCGCGGCACTGCCGTGAAGGTGCGCGCGTCCACCGAGTCAAACACGTCGGAGTGGGTCAGCGTCGCGCCGGGCGTCACCACGGTGGATATCGTCATGGCCGATCCGACGCGTGGCAGCGTGCGTGGCGTGATCATCGATCCCGAGCATCCGATCGCCGAGCGTCCGGTCGTGCTGACGCTGCGCGGTTCCGGTCTTCCGGGTGAGGGCCTCAAGCCGGAAGGTTTCACGACGGCGCTCGACAGCGGGCGGTTCGCGCTCGACGGCATCCCCGCGGGCGACTACGCCCTGTGGGTGCGACGCGCGAAAGGCAAGCCCGGCGAGGAATGGCTGAGCCGGCCGATCGCGGTCCAGGGCACGAAGGAGACATCTGTGGTGATCGATCTCTCGCAGGAGCCGCCCCCGTGATCCGCACGCTGATTCCACTCGCGCTCGTCGTTGCCTGTTCGAAGTCGCCCGATCCGAAGCCAGCACCCGAGCAGAAGCCGGCGCCCGAGCAGAAGCCGGCGGTCGCAGCGCAACCGGCGCCCGCGACCGGCGCGCACGATCCGAAGCTCGTGACGTTCTGCGCGCAGTCCTACTTCAAGATGATGGACTGCTTCAAGGACGCCGAGTTCTGGCAGATCTTCTCGACGATGTACTTCGCCAACACCAAACTCGCCGTCGACGATGTCGAGCGCGACCACTGGATCGGCATCATGAAAGAAGACCTGCTCAAGCTCTACAACGAGCACGGCTTCGAGAAGAACTGCGAGGCGTCGCTCGAGCACAACAAGGCGCCCTCGGAGCACAGCGTGAAGGCGGTCAACGAGGCCGCCCACAAGTCATGCGCGGCGTTCGCCAGCGCGTTCGGTTACATGCTGTTCAACGAAGGCGCGCTCCACGAACCGAAGTAGCGCTCAGATCAGACATACCCCGTGTTACCTACACGGCCAGGAGCAGTCCGATGTTCGAGTTCGAAACGTTCCCGTCGCCACTACACGACCGAGCAGAAGGTCGCCATCCTCAAGCGCCACATGGTGGACAAGGTCGCGGTCTCGGATCTGTGCAACGAGCTCGGGCTGCAGCCGAGCGTGTTCTACCAATGGCTCGGTGAACGAGGCGGGAGCACTATCGAACGGACGTCGAGCTCACAGACGCTTGCGGCTGGTCGCGCGCGGTTTCCGCTTCGGTGGGTCGCTGCTGCCAAGCTCGGCCTCGATCTGCTCGATCGTGGGTAGGCTGCCTTCCAGATCCTTGGGCAGCTTCTCAACGATCTTGGTCTCCCATTCGGCGACGCCGACCGGGCGGGGTCAGGTGGCGCAGGGCGTACTCGACCAGGATGATCTGGCCGATGTCCCAATCGATCTTCGGCGCAACGGGCATTCCACCGACGGAGAGACAGGCGATCCAGAGCAAGGGCGAGGCGTATCGCCCGTATCAGCGGCGCGTGAGCAAGTTCGTGCCGATGCCGCCGAAGGTGGCGCGGCGACGATCGCATCGATGGCCGGATCGCGACCCTCGAACCAGTCGGCCGCTCGTACGGTCACCGCCAGATCCGGCTGCACGCTGTCGCCCGGGAAGTCGGGGTACTCGAAGAACTTCGTCGAGTACTGCACGAGGAGCTTGGAGTGCGGCAACTCGAACGTCTTGACCTCGCCGTAGTGTGATGGTTTGCCGCCGGTCGGCCCGCCGACCAGCGTCGCGTGGACGCGGCGGCGCAGCTCCATCGCATTCAGCACTGCCGACGAGAACGTGTGCATGCCGATGATCGCGAACACGCGACCGGCGAGCGCGGGCCGGCTAGCGAGCCCGTCGAGCAACGGATCGATGATGCGTGAATTGCCGCCGCCGTTGTTGCGTAGGTCGATCACGAAGCGATCGATGTGATGGCCATCGACGTAAGCGAGGGTCACTGCGGCGAACTTGTCGAACGGCCCCACCCTCGGATCGTCGGCGCACCGGTTGTATGCGAGGTAGAGCAGACCGTCGACGTCCTTGTTCCAGTAAGCGGTGTTCGGTCCTTGCAGGTGCAACGGCAGCTTCGCGACCGCCGGCGGCGCAACCGGTGGCATCGTGAGACCGGCCGCGAGATCGAGATCGCGCGCGCTGCCATCGCGAGTCACGAGGTGGTAGGTGACACGGTCGCCCGTCACGAGATCGGCGCCGACGAGCACGATCGGATCGACGAGGAAACCCGGCAGCATCGCGTGCAGGTCGGCGTCATTGTCGTGGGCGATCAGCGGTGTGACCGCGACGATCGACTCCGCGATCGGTCGCTCGCCGACCGCGACCAGCTTCGCGCCGACTGCCCAGTGCGCATCATCCGGTGCGCCCCGAACGAAGATCCCATCGGCGAACCAGATCAAGCTCAACGGATACATTGCCGCTCTACCGGGCGCACGCGCGAGCGTGTGACCATCGCCGAGCGCCGCGGCGAGCCGCATGATTCCGGCGATCACGTGCGCGTCGTCGAGATGCTCGAGTTGGTGATCGAGGTCAGCGACGCCGCGTCGCCAGGTCGTCTCGTCGGCGTGAAAGAACGCGTTCTTGTGCCGCTGCGGCAGCTCGGTCGCGAACACGCGCAGGTCATCGCGCCAGGCGGCGACACGGTCGAGCGGCGGTGCGTGCGCGGAGCACGACGCGACGGCTACAACAATGGCGAGCGTCGCAGGCGTCAACGTATACCAGGTCTCAGGTCCGCGCGAGCTGAGCGTTTACGGCCGCGAGGAACTCCTTGTAGCGCATCGGCTTGGCGATGTAGCCGTCGCAGCCGGCCGCGCGGATCCGCTCCTCGTCACCCTTCATCGCGAGCGCGGTGAGCGCGAGCACGGGGATCGAACGCGTCGCGTTGTCGGACTTGAGCAGCCTGGTTGCGGCAAGGCCGTCCATCCCCGGCAGTTGGATGTCCATCAGGATCAGCTGCGGCTGCTCGTCGCGCGCCATCGTCAGCCCGGTCTCGGCGTCGGTCGCACCGAGCACCGTATGGTCGGCCGACTGCAAGAGGAACGTCGCCAGCGTCATGTTCGCCGGGTTGTCCTCGATCACCAAGATCTTAGCCACGGCGCACGACCGGTCCACGGCCCGCCATCGCTCGCCCGACCTCGGCGAGGAACCGGTCGTTGTCGAGCTCGACCTTCTCCACGACCGTCGTCTGGCCTGCCAGGAGCTTGGCGCGGACCTCTTCAGTGACCTGCTGTGCGGTGACGACGAGGATCGGAGTTCGCACGGTATCGGCGTGGCGGCGCAGCTCCTCGACGACATCGAAGCCGTTGACGTCTGCCATCATCAGGTCGAGCACGATCAAATCGGGCAGCTCGCGCGACGCGATCTCGATCGCCTCGGCTCCGCCGTACGCGCGGAGGACCCTATATGCGAGACCGCTGAAGCGCGCGGCGATCAGCTCGACCGCCTTGGGGTCGTCGTCGACCACGAGGACCTTGAGCTCGCGCTCATCGTCGACCGGAAAGAGCCGGAGCCCGACCAGCGACTCGTACAGCTTTTGGCGCGACATCGGCTTCTCCAGCACCGCTGCGGCACCGAGCGCAAACCCCTTGTTGCGATCCGCCACGATCGAGATGATCACGACCGGGATCTGCCCGAGCTCGGGCACGGTCTTGAGGCGCGCGAGGAAGGCCCAGCCGTCCATGTTGGGCAGCATGATGTCGAGCGTGATCAGCTGGAGGGGCTGCTTGCCGACGAGCTCGAGCGCGGCTTCGGCGGACTGGGCGTGGACCACGTTGAACCCGTGCGCTTCGAGCTGCACGCGGATCAGGTCGGCAGATTTGAGGTCGTCCTCGACGATCAGCGCGGTCGGTGCACCGGCGCGAGCGGATATCGGCGGCACCGGGATGGCCTCGACCTCGATCGGCAATTGGGCGTCGGGCGATCGGATCGGCAGCCATACCGTGAAGCAGGAGCCTTCGCCGACCGTGCTCTGGACCGCGACCGACCCACCGTGCAGCTCGGCGAGCAGCTTGACCATCGCGAGCCCGAGGCCGGTGCCTTCGAACTTGCGCCCGAGGCCGCTGTCGATCTGGCTGAACGGCCGGAACAGTTGATTCAGGCCCTCGCGCGCGATGCCGATCCCCTGGTCGGTGACACTGATCTCGAGGAAGTCGTCGAATTCGCTGTCGGCGAGCGGCAGGGCGCGGCCGGCGGCGAAGCCGGTGAGCTTGCCAACTTCGGACCGCGGGACTCGAGCGGCGTGCAGCGTGACCTCGCCGCCTTCATTGCTGAAGCGAACGGCGTTGGACAAGAGGTTGTAGACGATCTGCTTGACCTTGCGTGCATCCGCCTGCGTCGAGCCGCCTGCGTCGCCGTCCTCGATCTTGAGGCGGATCCCGCGGGCCGCCGCTTTCTCCCGAATGATCGACAAGCTGTTCACGAACAGCGAAGACACCTGGACCGACTCGAGGTCGAGCTTCATCTTGCCGGCTTCGACCTTCGAGAGATCGAGGATGTCGTTGATCAGCGAGAGCAAATGCATTCCGCTGCTGAAGATGTCGGCGATGAAGCGCTGCTGCTGGGCCGTCAGCTCCCCCATCATGCCGTCCTTGAGAACCTCCGAGAACCCGATGATCGCGTTGAGCGGCGTGCGCAGCTCGTGGGACATGTTCGCGAGGAACTCGGACTTCATGCGGCTCGCGTCTTCGAGCTCGACGTTCTTGAGCTGCAGCGTCTTCTCGAACCGCTTGAGCTCGGTCACGTCGCGCGCCGCGGTGAACACACCCTGCAACCGGCGGTCGCGGTCGTAGAACGTACTGGCGTTGTACGACACGACCGTGAGCGTGCCGTCCCGGGCCCGCGCGGTCAGCTCGTAGTTCGTGATCTTGCCCTCGGCGAGCACGCGGTTGATGCCGGCCTCCGCGCGTGCGGGCTCCGTGAAGTATTTCTTGAACGGAGCACCGATCAGCTCGTCACGCGTGCATCCCGTCAGCGCCTCGGTCTGCTTGTTGACGT
>JBDUAS010000528.1:0-2959 GCA_040004535.1 Deltaproteobacteria bacterium | reverse complement strand
CGAGCTCGGGCGTGAACGTCTTCTCGAACCGGATGTTGCCCCACCACGTGATCACGACGCCGCGCTCGATCAGGCGCTCGGCGAGCGCGCGGAGGCCGGCGGGCGGCGCGGCCTCGTCGACGAAGTGAAAGCCGGTCTGGCCGGTCTCCTCGACGATCGCCTCGATCCGATCGACGAGGATATCGGCGTGGACGGGGTCGTAGCGCGCGATGTAGTCGAGCGTGATGTCGCAGAACGTGCACTTCTTCCAGTAGCAGCCGTGCGCGATCGTGAGCTTGTTCCAGCGGCCATCGGACCACAGGCGATGCATCGGATTGAGCATCTCGAACAGCGAAAGGTAGCGATCGAGCGGGAGGCCGTCGTAGGTCGGTGTGCCGGCGTCGCGCAGCGGCACGTCGTGGAGGGATGGATCGGTGCGAAGCTCGATCCGCCCGTTGCTACGAACGAGCGTGCGGAACAGGGGCTTGGTGGGATCACGCAAGTGATCGAGGAGCGCGAGCAGTGGCGTCTCACCGTCGTCGAGCGTGATGAAATCGACGTAGTCGAACACGCGTGGATCGGCGAGCTCGCGGAGCTCGGTGTTCACGTAGCCGCCGCCGAGCACGATCGTGATCTTCGGTGCCGCGGCTTTGATCGCCCGCGCTATCCGGAACGCGCCGTAGACGTTGCCGGGAAACGGCACCGTGAGACCGACGACATCGGGTTGGTGCTCGGCGACCCGCTCGCGGGCGATGTCGTCGAGCGCGCTATCGACGAGCGTTGGCTCGCCTTCGAGCTCCGTGCGTAACGCATCGAACGTGGCGGCGCTCGAGGCGAGGCGCTCGCCGTAGCGCGACAATTCGAAGTGCGGCTGGATGCCGTCGCGCACGACGTCGGCGAGGTCATCGACGTACAGGCTCGCGAGGTGCTTGCCGCGATCGGAGACGCCGAGTCGACCGAACGCCCAGTGCAGGGGATCGTCGGTGCTCTGTTTGATCGCGGCGAAGCGCGGCCCTTCCGGCACGAACGTCCGTGTCGCGAGCCGCATCGCGAGCGCCGGATCGCGGCCTTGCAAGAACGCGATCACCGCATCGACCGTGTCGACGTACTGCTGCGCGTGCGCGAGGAAGTGCGCGATCGTAGCCGGTGGTTCGTCCTCGCTCTCGGCGACCCGTGCTGCGAGCTCCTCCGCGATGTCGGCGAGCCCATCGTGCGAGAAGATCCGCAGGAACAGCTCGATCGCCGGATCCGCCTGGCGGACGTCCAGGTCGTGCGCCGCGGCGTGCTGGCGCAGAAAACCGGTGAGGTACGCGGTCGCTGGATACGGCGTATTCAGCTGCGTCATCGGTGGCGTCAGGAGAAGGAGGCGCAACGCGTACCCATGCTACCCGGCTGAGGTAGGGTCGGCCACGATGCGGCTCAACAAGTATCTCGGCGAGAGCGGCCAGTGGTCGCGGCGCGAGGCCGACACGCTGATCGAGGAGGGCCGCGTCACGCTCAACGGCGTCCCGGCGGGCCTCGGGGCCCAGGTCGCCGAGGGCGACGAGGTCAAGGTCGACGGCGACCTGGTCGGCAAGGCGCGCAAGCTCGAGCGGCCGGTCTATATCGCGCTCAACAAGCCGATCGGCATCACGTGCACGACCGAGCGCCACGTCGAGGGCAACATCATCGACTTCGTCGATCACCCCGAACGCATCTTCCCGATCGGCCGGCTCGACAAGGAGTCCGAGGGCCTGATCCTGCTCACGAACGACGGCGACATCGTCAACGAGGTGCTCCGCTCGGAGTACAATCACGAGAAGGAGTATGTCGTCGCGGTCGACCGCCCGCTCGCGGCGGACTTCGCGGAGCGCATGGGCTCCGGCATCCGGCTCTCGCCCGAGGGCATGACGAAGCGGTGCAAGGTTCGCGTGCTCGCGCCGAAGCTGTTCGCGATCATCCTGACCCAGGGCCTCAACCGGCAGATCCGCCGGATGTGCGAAGCGCTCGGCTACGAGGTCGTCGCGCTCCAGCGCGTACGGTTCATGAACGCACTACTCGGCACGCTCGCGATCGGCCGCTGGCGCAACCTGACGCCGCAAGAGCTCGCAGGTCTAAGGCCGCCGAAACGCGAAGGTGCTCGCCCGCAAGCCGGTGGCGGTGGCGGCTCGAACGCACGTTCGAACGGCGGCCGACCGAACGTCGGAAATCCGAGGAGCGGACGTCCAGGTGCCGGACGGCCGGGTGGCGGACGTCCAGGTGGCGGACGCCCAGGTGGCGGTCGGCCGGGTGGAGGTCGGCCGGGCGGCGGTCGGCCGGGCGGCGGTCGCTCAGGTGGTGGTCGCTCAGGTGGTGGTCGCTCAGGTGGTCGTTAGTCTTTCACCGAGGTACGTATGCGCAAGCTGATCTACGGAATGCTCACGTCGCTCGATCTCTACGTCGAAGATCGCACCGGCAACTTCGACTGGGCGACGCCCGATCAAGAGCTGCATCGCCACTTCAACGAGCGCGCGGCTGAAATGACGACGCACCTCTACGGTCGCCGCATGTGGGAAACGATGTCGGGCTACTGGCCGCAAGCGCTCGAAGACCCGGACCCGACCGCACGCGAGTTCGCGCGCAACTGGAACGCGGGCGAGCACGTCGTATTCTCGCGCACGTTGAGCGCCGTCGGTCACGGCGCGCGGCTCGTCACGACCGACGCCGTCGCAGAGGTCAAACGCCTCAAGGCCGGCGACGGCAGCGCGATCGAGGTCAGTGGCCCTGGCCTCGCATCGAGACTGCTCGCAGCCGGCCTCGTCGACGAGCTTCACGCGTACATCAATCCGGTCGCCGTTGGCGGCGGCAAGCCGTTCTTCGCACTCGACCACCGGATCGATCTGCGCCTCCTCGGCGTGCAGACGTTCTCCGGTGGCGTGGTGCAGCTCCGCTACGCGCCGCGCTAGTTAGAGCTTGCCCGGAAATTCGGGGTGTTCTCGACGAGAAAGTTAGTCGCGGGGAT
>JBDUAS010000527.1:0-2964 GCA_040004535.1 Deltaproteobacteria bacterium | reverse complement strand
CGATGCGCCTGTTGCGCCCGATCCATCCGTTCGTGACCTACACGGCGAGCCACCTCGCGGCACTGCCATTCCGCTCGATCATCGCGCTGCCGCTGGTCGTGATCTTGTTGATCACCTCGGCGAGCGGCGGCATCACCCACGATCCGTTGCAGCTCGGCCTGTTGCCGCTGTCGATCGCGATGGCGTGGCTGATCACGTTCGCGATCCTGTTCGCGATCGGCGCGCTGGCGTTCTTCCTGACCCAGACGATGGCGATCTCGACGTTGTACTTCGGGCTGTTCTCGCTGTTCAGCGGATATCTCCTCCCGCTCGATCTGCTCCCCACGCCGATCGCGAAGATCGCCGCCGTGCTGCCGTTCCGGTTCACGCTGTCGGTGCCGGTCGAGCTGATCACGCGCTCGCTGACCCACGGCGAGCTCGGCCGGCTGCTGCTCGCCCAGGCCGCATGGACGGTCGGCCTGATCGCGGTCGCCGTCTGGGTGTGGAACGCGGGCGTACGCCGGTTCGAGGCGGTGGGCACGTGACGAAGTACCTGCGCCTCGTCGCGATCCAGCTGCGGATCAGCGTCGCGTCCGCGATGGCGTACCGCGCGAACTTCATCATCGAAGGCGTGATGGCGGCGGCATGGCTCGCGCTGACGTTGCTGCCGCTGATCGTGCTGTACAGCGAGCGCACCGCCGTCAACGGCTGGGACATGCCGTCGGCGCTCGTCGTGATGGCGTACTTCACCGGCCTGCGCGCGGTGCTCGAGGGCGTCATCAGCCCGTCGCTCGTCGATCTGGTCGAGCGGATCCGCAACGGCTCGTTCGACTACGTGCTGCTCAAGCCCGTCGACGCGCAGGCGATGGTGTCGGCGTCGCGCTACGAGCCGTGGAAGGCGTTCGATCTGATAGGCGCGATCGCCCTGCTCGTCTACGCGTTCTACAAGCGCGGCGCGGCACCCTCGGCGAGCGAGATCGGGCTCGGCATCGCTCTGTTCGTCGTCGGCGCGCTCGCGATGTACGCGCTGTGGATCGTATGCGCCGCCGCGTCGTTCTGGGTCGGCCGGCTCGATAACTTGATGTACCTGCTCGGCGCGATCTTCGACACCGCGCGCTGGCCGGTGATGATCCTGCCCGGCGCATGGCGGTTCATCTTCACGTTCGTGATCCCGATCGCGGTGATGACGACGTTCCCGGCGATGGCCCTGCTCGGCACGCTGAAAGGCACCGCCGCGCTCGCCACGATCGGAGGCACGCTCGCGCTGCTCGTGATCAGCCGGCTCGTCTGGCGCGGTGCGATCCGCAGCTACACGAGTGCTTCTAGCTAGAGCGTCTCGAGGAACGCGATCAGATCGGCGGTCTGCTGGTCGCTGAGCTTCGCGGTCTCCGCCATGCCATGGACCGCGCCGCGGTCGCGGAGCAGCGCCTCGAGCGTCGCCGCGCTGCCGTCATGGAAGTACGGCGCGCTCGCCGCGAGGCCGATCAGGCTCGGCGTATCCGCCTGCGGCAGCGTCGAGCCACCGAACTTGTGGGTGGTCTGGTCGGAGTACGTCGCGCCGTCATGGCAGCTCCGGCAGCCAACCTCGGCCGAGTCGAACAGCTGCTTGCCGCGTGCGACCGCGGTGGTATCGCGCGTCGGCGCGTGTGGCGCCGGCAACGCCTCGAGATAGGCGGCGAGCTCGCTCGTCTGGTTCTTGTCGAGGCCGAAGCCGCCGAGCCGCTTCATCGTCGTCGCGAGGCTGGTCGTCAGGTCCTTGTCGCCGCCGTCCCACTTGTACGGGTGCGTACCGACAACCCGGCCGGCGAGCAGCGGGGTCTGCAGCGTGTTCGTCTCGATCTTCCACGACAGGCCGTCGTCACGGCCATCCGGGTGGCAGCTCGCGCACGCGAGCGCACCGCGCTGGCTGATCGCCGGCTCGGCCGAATGGAACAGGACCATGCCCTGGTGTTGCTTGTCGGCGAGCGACGATGCGACGAGCATCGGACCCGGCGCGAGCTTCGCGGCGCTCGCGAGCGCGCCCTTCGCGTCGACGAAATCGACGCGCTCCACGACGCGCGTGAACGAGCACCACACGAGGACGTTGCCGTCCGCGGTGACCGCGACGCCGTCGGGGCCACAGCGCTTCGCGCCCGAGGTCAGGCTCGCCGACACACCCTCGGTGATGCCGACCTGCGAGGCGTTCTTGACCTGGAGGATCGTGTCGGTGCCCATGCCCGCGACGTAGAGCGCGTCGTGGCCCGAGTCCCATGCGAGCGCGCGCGGTTGATGCTGCGCGATCGTCGCCGTGGTCTGGAGCGTGCGGTCGCGGTCGAGGCCGAGGAACGCGAGCTGGTGCGTGATCGGCGGCTCGAAGCCGCCACCGTAGCTTCCGGTGTTACCGCCACTCGCGATCTGGACCGGCGTCTCGCGCTGGAACGGCACGACCGCTTCGTGGTCGCCCATGAACGTCACCGCGAAGGCGGCGCGCGCGAAGCTCTCGCCGTCGTTGCCACCACAGCGGCGGCAGCGTTGCGGCGTGCTCGCCGTCGACAGCGCCACGTGCTCGGCGGAGTGGGTCTCCAGCAGATCGATCTGATCGACCGTGCCGGTCTGCAGGTACGCGACGAGTGCGCGGGTGCCGTCGGGCGACACGGCGAGACCGCGCGGTTCACGACCCAGCGCCGTACGCCAGCGCTCCTTGCCGGAACCAGTGTCGTACGCGACGAGCGCGCGATCCGCGACGGTCGTGACCATCACGGTCTTGCGATCGGGAGACAGCGCGATACCGAACGGTTCGACCGGCGTCGCGATCGTCGAGCCCAGCTCGAGCTTGGTCTCTCCGACCTTGACGACCGCGATGTGATTCGAGAACCGGTTCGCGACGTACGCGAGCTTCGCGGTCGGATCGTAGGCGAGCATGCCTGCGTTCGCACCGATGTCGAGCGAGGCGATGTTCTTGCCGGTCTTGTCGGTCCGGATCAGCTTGCCGCTGTCGGCATCGAT
>JBDUAS010000259.1:0-9980 GCA_040004535.1 Deltaproteobacteria bacterium | reverse complement strand
GTGGTGTTGAGGTTCGACTCGTCGGGCTTGTACAGCTTGATCCACGCATCGAACGAGCTCTGCTCGAGGCTCTGACGCGCGCGGCCTGGCGTCGCTTGCAGGCGCGCCCAGTCGTCGAGGACCTTATCGAGGTAACTCTTCGCGGTGATCCGGCCGCTGGAGCGAAGCGCGAACCGATCGTAGTGGCTCGTGATGCCCTCCATCAGCCACAAGCACCGCGTGTACGCCTCGTGCGTGTAGTCGAAGTCGAGCAGCACGCGCGGCGCGATCCGCTTGCCGTTCCACGCGTGGAACAGCTCGTGCGAGAGCAGCTCGAGCAGGCCCTCGTACGATTTGCGGGTCGCGGCGAAGTGCGGGTTGAAGAGGTTCACGCTCGACGCGCGATGTTCGAGCCCGCCGTACGCGTCGTGAGAGAGCATCAGGATGAACGTGTATGCGGCGAACGGTGCTTCACCGAACCGCGCGACATGATCGTCGACGATCGCGGCGAGGTCGGTGGCGAGCCGCTCCTCGTCGAACGGACCGCCGGGCGCGCGCTCGCCCCAGATCGCGAGCTCGACGGGTAGCTTCGCCGGCACGGTCAACGTGTGGACGTGGCCGCAGTGGATCGGATGATCGTAGAGCTCGTCGATCGAGCCGGCGTGGATCAACCGGCCGGTGTGCGGCGCGGCGGTGGTCAGCACCCACGCGTCGTGACAGTGGATCTGGACCTCCACCTGCGCGACGCGTTGCGCGACCGGATACATGAACGTCGCGGGCCCGTGCAGGAACGCGTGATCGGCATCGATGTGGTTCGTGCGAACGGTGAGGTCGTGGCCGTAGAGGCTGTAGCGGACCGTGAGCTCCTTGGCGCCGCCGCGGGTGATCCGCCAGGTCTGCTTGTCGAGCTTCTTGACAGAGCGCGGCTTGCCGTCGTCGCCGGACACGGCGAGGTCGCGGACGAACCGCGCGTAGTCACGGATCATGTAGCTACCCGGGCACCAGGCCGGCAGTGTGACGTCGACTTCGTCGGCATCCGGTGCAAAACGTAGCTCGATCTCGGCGGTGTGGGCTCCCGGGGCCGCGAAGTGAACCGAGTAACGCAACGTCATGGGTCGTGGGTAGCACAGCTGCTATGCTTTCTCGATGCGGGTTGCCGTCCTCGTCGTCGCATGCGTGTTCACGCGTGCCGCCGGCGTAGATGCGCGCCCGGGAAAAGTGGTCCGCGTCGAGCGCCGTACGTACCGGTTCACCGGCGAGCCGCGGCTGTGCAGCGTGATGCCGGATCAATTGATCGCGTATTGCTACGGCAAGCGGCCCGAGCCGGGGACCAAGCTGGCGGTGATGGACCAGAGCCACGTGCTGGGCACGCTCGTCGTCGACAAGGCGGAGCCACTCGGCAACTGCAAAGGCGCGCAGAGCTCGCTGTGGAGCGCGCGGCTCCGCAACGAAGGCGGCGGTGCGATCGCCAGCCCGGACTCGGGCGTGATGGGGCTGCTCGATGTCACGGTCGATTCGCGCCATGCGAAGCTCGTCAAGGTCGACGACGTGCCGGGTGATCGGCCGGTGAAGCCCGAGACGATCACCGCGTTCGATCTGGATGGTGACAGCAAGGCAGATCTCGAATTCGTCGGGTTCTCGTGCGATGACTCCGGCAACCCCGTGACGTCCCTGCCGACTGGCTCGCCGGATCAATGCGTCGAGCTGTGGGCGTCGACTGGGCACAACTACGAACGGCTGCGGACCGACCGCATCGGCCAAGGCTGTTACTGATGGATCGCCACGCGCTCCTCGCCGCCGAACGCGGCACGCTGTTCAAGGAAGCCGAGACCCGGATCGCGCTCGTGTATCCGAGCCCGTATCGCGCGGCGATGAGCTCGCTCGGATATCAGCAGATCTATCGCACGCTGCATGCGATGCCGCATGTCGCGGCGGATCGCGCGATGCTGCCGGCTCCCGACGACGCCGGTGACGAGAAGTTCGTGACACTCGAGACAGCGCGCCCGGTCGGCAGCTATCCGATGCTCGCGTACTCGGTCGCGTACGAGCTCGAGATCGCGGGCGTCGTCGAGACGCTCGAGCTCGCGAGCATCCCGGTGTTGCGCGACGACCGCGATGATCGGCACCCGCTCGTGATCGCGGGTGGGCCGCTGACGTTCTCGAACCCTGCGCCGCTCGCGCCGTTCTGCGACGTGATCATCGTCGGCGAGGGCGAGGAGCTGATCGTCGAGCTCGTCACGATCGCGCGCGAGGTCGGGTTCCGGCGCAGCGCGCTGTGGGCGGCGCTCGCGGGTAGGCCCGGCTACTACCTGCCCTCGCATGGCGAGAAGGTGCCGCCGGTCGCGCAGGTCGACGATGCACTGCTGCCGGCGCGCTCGGTGATCGCGACGCCCCACACCGAGCTGTCCGACATGTTCATGACAGAAGCGGCACGCGGCTGCTCGCGCGGCTGCACCTACTGCGTGATGCGGCGCTCGACGAACGGCGGCATGCGCGTGGTCGACCGCGCGACGATCGTGGCGGGGATTCCGGAAGGCATCCGGCGCGTCGGCCTCGTCGGCGCGGCGGTGACGGACCATCCGGACATCCGCGGCGTCGTCCGCGCGATCGTCGATGGCGGCCGCGAGGTCGGCATCTCGAGCCTGCGCGCCGACAAGCTCGACGACGAATTGGTGGGTCTACTCGCGCGCGGCGGCTATCGCACGCTCACGGTCGCCGCCGACGGTGCGAGCGAGCGGATGCGGCGCGTGATCGAGCGCTCGACCCAGGCGAAGCACCTGATCCGCTCGGCCGAGCTCGCGCGCGCGCACCACCTCAAGACGCTGAAGGTCTACATGATGCTCGGCGTGCCGAGCGAGACCGACGCGGATGTCGACGAGTGCGTCGAGCTGTCGAAGGAGCTCGCCGCGATCCATCCACGCGTCGCCTACGGCCTCGCGCCGTTCGTCGCGAAGCGCAACACCCCGCTCGACGGCACCGCATTCGCCGGTGTGGCCGTCGTCGAGGCCCGGCTCGCGCGACTCCGCGCAGGCCTCAAAAAGGCGGGCCTCTCCGGCAAGGTCGAGGTCCGGCCGACGTCCGCGCGCTGGGCCTGGGTCGAGTACATGATCGCGCAGGGCGAGAGCACCGCCGGGCTCGCGATCATGGACGCGCACCGCGCCGGCGGCAGCTTCGCCGCCTACAAGCAAGCGTTCGCCGCGCGCGGCGTCGAGCCGACGGGCCCGCGCGCCCGCGTGCCGTCGAGCCTCGAGCTGATCGCACTCCATCGCAAGAAGCTCGCCGTCAACGCCTAGTCCACGTGCGGTAGACGGGGCGCGTTGTCGACGAGACCTTGAACGTACGCGCGGTCGTGCTGCCCTCGCTGAACTGCAAGCGGCCGACCTGCGCGACGTGATCGAGCACGAGGCGCAGCCGGTACTCGAGCTCGGTGTCCGTGCCCGGCATCCGCTCGATCGTGATCGTGCCGCGCTCGAGCGTCGCGGGGGCGTCGCTGATCGGCGTGTCGATCGAGAACGTGACCTTGTCCCCGATCGCGAGCTTCGAGACCTGCGGCGCCACCAGCTGCATCGCGGTCGCGGGCGACAGCCAGCCGACGAGCGCGCGGTCCTTGCGGGTGTACGTCACGTGGGTCGCACCCTCGGGCCGTTCGACATCGATCGCGAGCGTCTGCGCGTGATGCACGCCGAGCGTGGTCTTCGTACTCGAGAGCTCGTCCTCCAGCGCCTCGCGCTCGACGATCGTCGTCCCGCGCTGCGCGATCGCGTACGCACCGACCGGGGCCCCGTTGTCGCTCACGACGTACTGGGTGACCCGCGCGCCGAAGCCCTCGGCGCCGAGCTGGATGGGCGCCTCCCACGCGGGCGACTTGTACGCGGCGACCAGGCCGTCGTGCATCGCCTTCAAGTCTTTCGGCGCGAGCCAGCGGCCGCGCACCATCACGCCCGCGATCTTGTCGACCGCGTGGATATCGGCGAGCGGGTCGGCATCGAGCAGGACCAGATCGGCGTGCGCGCCCGTCGTGATCCGGCCGTCGTGTGGATCGTTCAGGAACTCCGCGGGCGTCAGCGTCGCCGCGCGCAGCGCCTCGTACGGCGTTAGCCCCGCGTTGACGAGCAGGCCGAGCTCCTGGTGCAGGCTCGGCCCTGGCACGACGTACGGATTCGGCGTGTCGGTGCCCGCCATGATCGGATCGCCATCCGCGGCGAGCTCCTTCACGATCTGACCTTCCGTCGCGAGCGCCTTGTCGTGCGCGGACTCCATCGCCTTCTGGATCGTACGGTCGTAGTGTTTCGGCGAGCGCTTCGGATCCCAGCGCGCTCGCCAATCGGGCGAGACGTCGTCGAGATCCGTGTTCGCCGCCTCGGGCAGCACGCCGCGATAGAGGTCCGCATACGCCGCCGCCGTCACGAGCGTGGGGCAGTTGTAGACATGATGCGACGCGACGTTCTCCGCCACCTGCTTGATCTTGTCCGGATCCGCGTACATCCAGCGCTTGATGATCGACGCGCTGCCCCGCTGGTGGCGCACCGGCGAGTCCTTGCTCTCCACCGCCTCCGCGTATCCCGACAAGTGCTCGATCGACGCCTGGCCCTGCTCCACCGCGTGCGCGAGGGGCACCGCGAACGGCACGTGACCGACGATCCGCAAGTTGTGCGCCCTCGCCTGCGCCGCGACCGCGTCGTACGCGGCGACCGTGAGCCCGTTGTAGATCTTGACGAAGTCGAACCCGACCTCGACGTGGCGCGCGATCACCTTCTCGGCATCCGCCGCTGTCACCACGCTCGCGGACGCCTCCCACCGCGGTCGCTCACCGTCGACGAATGGCCCGGTCGTGTAGATCGTCGGCCCGAGCAGCTCGCCCTTCGCGATCTTGTCGCGCAGCGCGATCGTGCGCATGCCGCCCGCCATGTTGCGGACCGTCGTCACGCCGCTCGCGACGAACAGCGCGAGCATGCCCTTCGTATTGTCGAGGTGGACGTGCATGTCGTGAAGGCCCGGGATGAGGAACTTCCCGCGCCCGTCGACCTGCTCGGCCTCGAGGGGCAGCTGGACCTCGCCCATCGGGGCGACCTTGACGATCGTCGCGCCCTCGACGAGAACGACTTGATGGAGCAGCGGCGCCGGGGTCTCCATCGGCTCGACCGTGACATCGACGAACGCCGTGATCTTGTGCGCGGGCTTCAGCGCCGGCACGGCGGTCGCCGGCACCAACTTCGCGTCGTGCGGCGCTGGCTCGTCGTGGCCGCGGCAGGCCACGAACAGCAGGACCGCGAGCGACCACCTCACGCGCTGATTGTAACGCGAGCGGCGACGATCGCCGCAATCACGTCGCGCGGACTCCGCCGCACATACAGCTCGTTGTGGATCGGCGCGAGCGACGGCAGTGCGTTGACTTCGAGAAATACGATCTCGTCGTCGGGGGTTACCCGAAAATCCGCGCGGGCGTAGCCCACGACGCCGAGCGCACCAAACGCGCGGCACGCAGCCTCGCGCAAGCCCTCGGCCAGCGCCGCCGGCACATCGGCGAGCGGTACGGCGTGGTCGTCGCGCTTCAACGTCGCGTCGTAGATCCGGTGCACACCCGTCGCCACGTACGCGTAGCGCACCGGGTCGAGCACCTCCCCCGCGAGGAAGCCGACCGCGGCGTCCCAGCCGTCGAGGTAGCGCTCGACGAGGATACCCGCCGGATGTGCGCGCAGCGCGGCCGCGAGCCTCGGCGCCAGCGGACCTTCGACGATGACGCTCGCCTGCGTGATGCCCTTGCTCGAACCCTCGAAGTTCGGCTTCAGGATCACGGGCGGATCGAGCCCATGCTCGTCACCGACCACACGCACGAACCGCCCGGGTGCCACGCGCACGCCCGCGGCCGCGACCACGCGTTTGGCGAGCGACTTGTCCAGGCAGAGCGCGACGACGCTCGCCGGGCTTCCCGTGTGGGCGAGCCCGAGCTGATCGCACAGCGCCGGCACGACGGCCTCGCGGAACGCACCGCGCTCGCCCTCGGCGACGTTGAACACGAGCTCGGGCGCGAGCCGGCGAAGCTCTGTCGCGACCGCTTCGATCGGCCGGGTGACCTCGACGGGGCGCACCGCGTGGCCGAGCTCCACGAGCGTACGGCGCAAGAGCTCGATCGTCTCGGGCGGATCGAACTCGGCGTCGTCGCCGGGATGGCGGCGCAGGTTATGGGTGAGCGCGATGTTCACGACCGCCTCCACAACGCGTCGGGAACTTCGAGCGTCTCGGCAAAGGCGTCGGCCATGCCGGCGAGGATGTCGGCGACGCACTCGGGACCGTACAGCTCGACGATCTCCTCGACTGCCTCGGTCATCCACTGCGCGTGTTCGTCGGTGTCGACCGCGACGTGCTCGCGGAAGTAGCGCGTGTCGGCGCCGATCCGCGCGAATGCGGGCTCGAGCGCGGCGAACAGATCGGGAACGAGTGTCTCGGCGACGAGCAACCAACCCGCGGTCGCGGGCTCGGCCTCGCCGACGAACTCGTCGGAGAGCCACAGCGTCGCGGAGCGCGCGAACGTGTGGGTCGGGAATGGTTCTAGCGTGCGAATGCCGAGGCTGCGCATCAGCTCGACCGCGAGCGTGACGTGCGAGGTGCCGCCGAGGCCCGCTTCGTGCGCGATGTTGTCCTCGATGGCGCGACGCAAGCGGCTCGACCGGAGGGCCTTGGCCTTCATCTGCGCCAGCATCGGAATCCACAGGATGCTGTCGGAGTACTGGTGAAACGCGAATTCGTGCAGGATCGTCGTCGGAAGATCGTGCGCCGCGAGCAACGGATGAGTCGCCAGCTCGGCGCGCTGGGTTGCGAGCGTGGTGAAGATGGGTTCGGTGTATTGCTTGAGATGGATACGCATGAATCCCACACTAGGTGGTTCACGCGCGCGCGCAAGATCTATTTTGCGCTCGGACTCGGCCAGCCGTATTGCTCGAGCGTCTCGCGCAAGCCTGGTTCGTCGAGCGCGATCGGCGGCAACCACATCTCCTCGTGGTCGCGCGTCCACCACGTGTCGTTGCCGAAGCGATATTCGAACCGGCGGATCCGCACGAACGTCGGCGGCTTGCCGTCGAACGGATCGACCGCGAGCAGCTCGCGCACCGTCGTGTCTCCGTCGAGCAACTTGTAGACGAGGTGGAGCAACCACGGATCGGTCAAGTGATCCTGCATCGCCGAGAACCAGATCAACCAGTCGAGCCGCAGGTGATACGGCCCGAGCACGCACGGCCGGCGATCGAGCGCGCCGGGCTTGCACGGCAGCTCGTACGCGCGCCAGTCGAGCGTTTCGGGGTCGGCGTCGCGCGTGCCTTCGATCACGAGCTCGTGGCGAACTTCACCGACCGAGCCGAACGCGCCGTACGTGTTGACGAGCTCGAGCCGGTCGAAGTTGCGGTTCATCGCCTGGTGCTTCGATGCGAGGTTCTCGACGACGGCGACGCTCTTCACCATCACGAGGGCGGCGAACGCGCCGATCACCAACTGGTGGCCATCGAGTCGGATCCCGAACCGGCGCTCGAACCAGCGGCGCTGCATCGCGAGCGCGACACACGCGCCGGCGAACAACGCAGCCCCGAGCGCGACCTGGCCCTGAGCGCTCAGCCAGTCGGTGAACGGACCCCACACGAGGATCACGACGAACATCACGACGAGCGCCGCGGCGAGCTGCCGGCCATCGCGCTTCGTCGCGGCCGGTAACCGCGCGGTCAGCCATGCCCGCGCGCGCTTCGGCAGGCAGCGCAGGACGAAGTCGTCGTCGAAGCACGCGAGGATCGGCACGAGCGTCAACCAGTTGAGGAACGCGAGGTTGCCCGACAGGATCAGCACGCCCTGGAACGCGGCCATCGCGACGCCGGCAAGCAACCGCAGTCGGCGCGGGCCGAATACGAACCATGGCGCGATGACCTCGACGACGTGATTGAACGCGACGCCCACCGCGTGCACCGCGTGCGGCGCGGCGTGGAACCACGGCGACAGCGGATTCGGTATCGGCTGGGTCTCGAAGTGATGGTCGAGGCACGTCAGATCGCGCCAGCACGGATCGCCGCGCAGCTTGATCAGGCCCGCGCCGAGCATGATCCGGAACGCGAGCCAGCGGATCAGCACGATCGACGTCGTCGGTGGCGACCGCGCGGCGAGCGGCCTCGGATCCCACGGATGCGCGAGTGCGGCGCACAACAGCGTCGTCTCGAGCAGCTGCATCTCCCAGCCGAACTCGAACCAGATATTGCCGACGTGCTCGTACGAGCCGTAGATCGCCCACAGCGCGAGCAGCATCGGCAGATTGGCGTAGCCCGCGAGCACCGCGAGGCTGATCGCGAACCCGATCCACGCCCACAGCTGGAGCGACGTATCGGAGCAGTCGAACATGAAGATCGTGGGCAGCGTCCAGAACGTCTGCCCTGCTGCGCGCGCCTGATCGAGGAAGACACTCGCCGGCGTCAGGCCGTGCGAGCCGAGCAGCGGCAAGCCCTGGCGGATCAGGCCGAGGAACGCGAACACGTAGACCAGGCCGAGCAGGCGAAGGATCAACCAGCGGGTCAGCCGGTAGTCGCGCGGTGCGCCGAGCCAGGCCAGCGCGGTTTCCCAGGGAGTCGGAACGCGAACGTTGTCGTCGGCGTCCTCGCTCACACTCGCAGCTTAGCGCCGCCCCGGAACCAAATCATCTCAGTCGGCTTCGACGCCCCGTCGCAGGTAACTGACCGTATCTACGAGCGTCAGCTGCGGATCGCGAGGCGAAAAGCCGAGCTCGGTTTGCGCCTTGCCGGAGTCGATCCACCAGTAGTGCTCCGCCATCTCGACCGAGATCCGATCCATCGGGGGCTCCTTGTCGCGCCAGCGATAGAGCTCCTCGACGATCGTCGCGCCCCACTTCGCCAGCTTCGGCGGCAGCTTCAGGCGCGGCGGCGACACGTTCGCCACGCGGCCGAGCCGGTCGAAGAATTCCTTCGTGGTCCAGTTGGGGCCGCCGAGCAAGTAGCGCTCGCCGGCGCGGCCCTTGCCGAGCGCGGCAGCGGTCGCGGCCGCGGCATCGCGCGCGTCGACGAAGTTGATGCCGCCGTCGGGGATCGTCGAAATCTGCCGCTTGATGAACTTGCGAACGTCGCCGGTCGACGACAGCCGGCGATCACCCGGCCCGAGCAGCAGCGACGGGTTCACCGCGACGACCTCGATGCCGAGCCGCTCGCCGTGCTCGAACGCGAGCCGCTCTTGATAGATCTTCGACGCGTAGTACGGCCAGCCCGCGACGATCTCTTCGGCGTACGGCGCCGACTCGTCGAGGATCTCTTCATCCTTGGACACGCCGATCGTGCCGCTCGTCGACGCGAGGATCATCCGGCGCACGCCGAACGCCGACATCTGCTCGAGCACCTTGCGGGTGCCATCGACGTGGAGCCGCATCATCCGCTGCGCGTCGTCCGGATCGCGCGACACCGCGCCCGCGAGATGAAACACGGCCGAAACGCCGTCGAGTGCGCGGTGAAGGTCATCGTTCGACAGCACGTCACCGCGGACGTGCTCGACGCCGAGGTCATCGAGCACCGCGCTCCGCGAACGGGCGAGCCCGCGCACGATGTGACCTTCCTCGACGAGCGCGCGGCACAGGTGCTCGCCCAAGAAGCCGGTCGCGCCGGTGACTAGAACGCTCGTCTTCACGGCTGCGCCTCGGTTTCGTCGGGAACCTTCTCGCCGCGCTCGGCGAGGTACTCGGCCATCGGCTGCACGCCGGAATCGCCGAGCGTCCACGCGGCCTCTTGCGGCGCGAGCCGACGGATCACAGATTCGACGTGATACGTGATCGCGCGGTACTGCTCGCTGCGCGACTTCCCCACCGCGAGCTTCGCGACATCCGCGTACGACAGGTACGGCCCGACGTACGATGCGACCCGCTCGCCGCGCTTGGGCAGGTAGCGGCCCTTCGGCATCGCCTCGTGCGTGCGGTGCAAGTACATCGGCAGGATGCCGCACTTGTTCGTCATCGCGAGGTAGCCGAGCGA
>JBDUAS010000258.1:0-9986 GCA_040004535.1 Deltaproteobacteria bacterium | reverse complement strand
CGCTACCGTAACGTTGCGAAGCAAGAAGCCTCTAGCGACGCCGAGGACGATCGCCGCGTTCCGCGAGCGAGCCTCTGGTAAACCGAGTGTGGCCCGGCGGACCAACGAAGGCGACAGCAGCACACGAGGGCGCGACGTTCGCGTTCACGCTGCCGGCCGACGAGCCTCGATCGAGAAAGGTCAACCGTTCGAGGGGAGCGTGATCCGGAACGTCGTGCCTCGGCCGAGCTCGCTGCGCACGTCGAGCACGCCGCCGTGCGCATCGACGATGCCCTTCGCGATCGGTAGCCCGAGGCCAACGCCGTCGCGGCGGCGGCGATCCGCTTGCCAGAATCGATCGAAGATCCGGCCGACCTGATCGCTCGGGATTCCAGGTCCGGTGTCGGTCACGCTGATCTCGACGCCTCGTGACGTCTGTGCCGCTGCGAGCGTGATCATGCCGCTGGGCGGCGTGAACTTGATCGCGTTGCCGAGCAGGTTTGCGAGCGCCTGCGCCATCCGATTCGGATCGACGTGCGCCGAGCCGAGAAGCGGCGCGAGCTCGCGGTGGACTTCGACGCCCTTGCCTTGTGCGAGCATCCGGTGCTGCTCGTAGATGTCGTCGAGGAGCGGCGTCAGCTCGATCGCTTGCGGCTGGATCACGAGCGTACCTGCATCGATCTGACTGATCTGGAGCAAGTCCTCGATCAGGAGCCGCATCCGCTCCACGGCACGCGCCGCTCGCGGCAGCGCGGTCTGGAGCCGCTTCGGATCGCTCTCGATCATCGACAGGCTCAGCTCGACCACGCCCAGCGGGTTGCGCAGATCGTGCGAGACGATCGCGAGCATCTCGTCGCGACCTCGGATCGCTCGATGCGCGTCGGTGTAGAGCGTCGCGTTGTCGAATGCGAGCGCGAGCGGGCGGCAGAGCTCTTCGGTGAGCAGGCGGTCCTCGTCGACGCCCTTCCAGCCCCACAGGAGAAGCGCTCCGATCTCGCGGCCCCGAGCGATCAGCGGCACCGTGAGCTCGGGCGGGGTTGCGGTGGGGCCGATGCTCGCGATCCGCTGCCGTCGACCATCGCGGACCAGATCGATCGCACATCCTTCGCCCAGGCGGGGCACCAGCAGCGGCACGACTGCACGTCCACAGGTCTCGGCATCGAGCGAGCTGGTCGATGCGTGGGCAACGTCCGCGATGAAGTTTGCACGCGAGATCGCCTGCTGGAGGCCGTGTTGCGCGAGCTCCATCCCGCTCAGCTTCTTGCGTTCGATCGCGTAGGACAGCGCTTTCGCGAGCAACGCGGGCACGATCTCGTCCTTGCGGAGATAGTCCTGCGCGCCTGCGCTAAGCGCCTCGATCGCGACCCGCTCCGCTGCATTGCCGGTGAGCACCACGATTGGAAGCGCGCGCGACGCCGTGGTCATCCGCTCGACCCCGGTGATCCCGGTCGAGTCCGGAAGTGTGAGGTCGAGGAGTGCGACGTCTTGATGATCGACAAGACCGAGCGCCTCGGCGAGCGTGGTCGCGTGCGTGATCGTGTAGCGATGACCGGGAACTTCGCGGAGGAGCTCCTCGATCAGGCGCGCGTCGCCGAGATTGTCCTCGACGAGCAGAACTCGGGTCACGTCGCCTTGTCAGGTGGCAGTTTCACGATCGTCAACCAGAAGTCATCGATCGACTTCACCACCGTGATGAACTGCTCGAGGTCCACCGGCTTCGTGATGTAGCAGTTCGCGTGGAGCTCGTAGCTCTTCAAGATGTCGACCTCGGCGGCCGAGGTCGTCAGCACCACGACAGGGATGCGCTTGAGCTCGTCGTCCTTCTTGATCTCCGCGAGGACCTGGCGACCGTCGCGACGTGGCAGGTTGAGGTCGAGGAGGATGAGATCGGGACGGGGGCTGCCTTCGCGGCGCAGGAACGCGAGTGCCTCCTCGCCGTCGCGCGCGACGCTGAGGTTGTTCTTGACCTTGCCCTCGCGCAACGCTTCCTGCGTGAGACGGACATCGGCAGGATTGTCCTCGACCAGCAGGATCTCGATCGGGTTCGGCTTCATGGTTACCTCGTACGTGCGGGCAAGGTGAACGAGAACGTGGTGCCTTCGTTCGGACGGGAGTCTAGCCAGATCCTGCCGCCATGGCGCTCGACGATCCGCTTCGCGATCGCGAGCCCGATGCCGGTGCCATCGTAGATCTCCCGAGGATGGAGGCGCTGGAAGATGACGAAGATCCGCTCGAAGTATTCCGGCGCGATACCGATGCCGTTGTCGCGCACGGTGACCATCCAACCGGACGGATCGGGTTGTGCGAACACATGCACCTTCGGGGCGCGGTCCGGTGCATGAAACTTGATCGCGTTCGACACCAGATTTTGAATCAATTGCACGAGCTGTGGCTCGTTGCCCGAGATCGTCGGCAGGGGATCGTGGGTGAGCTCCGCGTGATGCTCGTCGATCGAATGGGCCAGGTTCGTGTGGACGGTTGCCATCACTCGCTCGAGGTCGACAGCCTGACGCGCGCGGTCACCGGTCCCGACGCGCGAGTATGCGAGAAGGTCGTTGATCAGGCGCTGCATCCGGGTCGCGCCCTCGACCGTGAAGCCGATGAAGTCATCGGCATCGGGGTCGAGCTTGCCCTTATAGCGGCGCGCTAGCAGCTGGACATAGCTCGAGACCATGCGCAGTGGCTCCTGGAGATCGTGGGACGCGACGTAGGCGAATTGCTCGAGGTCGGCGTTCGAGCGTGCGAGCTCCTCGACCCGCCGCTGGAGCTCGAGCTCGGTACGGCGCCTGACGATGCCCTGCGCGATCGCGTCTGCAACACTACCGAGCACGCTGAGCGTGTCGGCGGCGAGCGGCGCGCGGGCAAACATCGCGAACACGCCGATCATCGCGCTATCGACGAGCAGCGGATAGCCGGCGAACGCGACCATCCCTTCGCGCGCGGCCCATTCGGGATTGCCGACTCGCGGATCGTGCGCGACATCGTTCGTGAGGTGCGGGAGCTTCTCCTTGGCGATCAGGCCGATCTTGAACTTGCCGACCGGCACGCGCCCGTGTGGACCATCGAGATGCGTGTACAGCCCCGCGCTCGCTTCGAGGACGAGCGTCTTGCCCTCTTCATCGACCGTCCAGATCCGCGCGAATGCGGCACCGAGATGAGCGACTGCGGCCTCGCAGCAGCCCTGCAGGGTCTTGCGTAGATCTCTCGCGTCCGCGAGCGCGGCGCTCACGTCTGCCCGCAGGGCCGCGTGCGATGCGACGCGCTCCGCTAGAGCCTGCGCGTGCTTGCGCGGCGTGACATCGCGCGAGAGCACGGACAGCCCGTTGGCGAGCGGGAACACGCTGGTCTCGTACCAGCGATCGGTGCCGCGCATCTGGAGCTCGACCGTGACCGGTTCGCCGGTCTCCAGGACCCGGGCGTAGGCCGCGTGCGTCGGCGACTCGAGCGCGTCGGGCGAAAGCTCGGCGACTCGCAGACCGATCAGGGAGGACGCTTCGCGGCCGACCAGGGTCGCTGCTGCGTGATTGAGGAAGGCGATCCGAAGCTCGCGGTCGAGGACCACGAATGGATCGGTGATGCTCTCCAGCACCCCCTCGAGTCGAGGTGCTTCCAGCGCGCCGGACATCCTCCCTTCCTATCACGGGGTCGTGCGGCTGGCGGAGAGGGTTCCCTGGACTTTCGGGATGTGCGCTAGCGCTCGGTCCCTTCGGTGCGCCGCTGGTTTTTTCAGCGCCGCGCTATTTCGTGACGCCCTTCGGCAACAGGATCCAGTAGCGCCCGGCGCCGCCCATCCGGCCGCCGCGCTCCTCGGCATCGCGATCGTCGCCCCAGTAGATGTCGCCGCGCACCGCGCCCATGATGCCGGCACCGGTGTCCTGCGCGATCACCAGGTGCTGCCATGGCGCGGTCGTGCCGAGCTTGCCGACGACGGGCGCCCTGGTGTCGACGAACACCGGCGTCGACATCGCGATGAACGCGCGATCGACGGCCATCGAACGCTCCGCGGTCAGGATCACCTTCTGCGAACCGACCGCGCCGGGTTGCTTCGACTCCTTGAAGAACACGTACGACGCGTCGTCGTCGACGATCTCGTCGAACCGCCCCGCGTGATCGACGAACCACTGGCGGATGCCCTGCATCGTCCCGCTGCCCGGTTTCTTGAGCTCGCCCTTTCGCTTCAGCACGCCGCCGACGCCTTCATACGCGCGGCCGTTCTTGCCCGCGAACTCGAGCCAGACCTCGCTGCCATCGTCCATCTTCGCTTTGGCCGAGCCTTCGATCTGCGCGAACAGGACGTCGACCGGATCGTCGGCGTACATCAGCTCGAGCTTCTGTCCTGCGAGCGCGCCCTTGCGGATCTCGACGCGCGTGGGGAACGGTTCGAGCTCGCCATCCTTGGTCAAGCGTCCCCACAGATGGCGGCCGTGACCATCTCTGACGAACTTGCCGAGATCCATCATCACGAGGTCGGTCGGCCGCCCCAGAACGGGAATCTGGAACTTGCCGTGCTGCTTGCGCGAGGCGTGCATCTCCTGGACGTCGAAACCGGTGAGCTTGCCGGAGGTGCCCGACTTGCCCGCGACGGTGAACGCCGCGAATTCGGTCTCCCAGAACGTCTTCGCGGCCGCGTTGTCGCCGGGCTTCAGCTTTGCCGCCGCCGCGCACGCGGAGCGCCACTGCTTGGCGAGACCGCCGTGACCGTCGACGCCGACCGGGTCGGTATCCTTGAGCTCGGCGAGGCGTGCGCACGACTGGAGAAAGGACGGCACCGCCTCCGCCAGCTTGTCATCGGTCCAACCGGGAAGCTCGCTGAACTTCGCCTTGGTCAGCGTCATCTGATCGTGATCCGGCGCCGGACCTTCGATCATGTTGTCGTCCTTGCACGTATCGGCGAACGAGCTCGTGCAGGCGAAGATCCCGAAAACGACGAAGGCCGCGCGCATCATCCTGACGATGACAACGCGCGGCCCCCAGGGCAAATTGCCGAGGGGAAAAAGACTACTGGACCACGATCGGGCGGTTGAACACCTCGACCCAGTTCTCACCAGTCGGTTGATCGATCACCCACGTCGAGATCACGAGGTTCGACGGATCCAGCGCATCCGAGGCGAAGAACCCGTACGCACCCGGCCACGGCTGGGTCGCACCCGCGACCGACTCGTGCGTCCACGTCCCGTCATCCGCGCGGTGGGCGAGCAGGAGCTCCTGCGTCGTCGAGTCCTGATAGACGACCAGCGGCACGCCGCCGCCGAGGACCAAGCCCGCGTCGTCGCCGACGAAGTGGAACTCCGGCTTCGGCAACCCGTCGACCGTCGTGCCGACGATGCGATAGCCGTCGTCGATGATCTCCGGCATACCGCCTTCGACGATGTACTTGAGGTCATCGCTCGTCGCCGACACGTACGCGACGCGGACCTTGCCGTCGTCGCCGACCTGGACCGACGGCGACCAACCGACGTCGATGCCGTTCGAGCCGTCGAGCGTGATCGCCGTGTCGAACTTCGCCGCGGTCATGTTGTACTTCGCGACTTTCAGATCGCCGTTCGCGCGGTCGTAGTACGTGATCACCGGCGCGTCGGTCTGATGGTTACGCGTCGAGTCGATGAACAAGCCGAGGCCCTCGGGCAGCGGATAGATGTTCGGGTTCGCCGGATCCTCGGCCGGCAGCGTCGTCTGATCGACGACCGTCACCGTCCAGTCGCCGGGCCCGGTCGGCGCGGCGCTGGTCGGCACCGCGTAGTGGACCTCGGCGTGGGTCATGCCGTCGTTGCCGGTGAGGTGGGCGAGGTACGCGATGCACGGCTTGCCGGCCGCATCGAGCGTCATCGACGTGTACATGCCGACCGAGTTCGTCACCGAGCCCTGATCGCCGGCGGCGACGGCGAGCTCGACATCGGTCTTCGTCCACGTGCCATCGAGGCCGCGCACGGCGAGCTTGAGCGCGCCGCGATCGACATCGTAGTACGACACGTACACGGTGCCATCTGCGGCCACCTGGATGCTGGTGTACATGCCGACGTTCGGGCCGTCGTCCTCGATGCCGCCGCGGATCATCGATCCGGGCACGGTCACCGGGCCATCCGGCACGCCGTCGACCCACTCCCACGCGTTGTCGGGGATCCGGCCGCCCATCGCTTGCGCGACGACGAGGTCACCGTGCGACTGCGCGTACGCCGACACCCACGTCGTGCCGCTCGCGTTGACGCCGACATCGCTGTACGGGCCAATCCGGCCCGCCGGGATGTCATCCGAGCACACGCACGTGTTGTCGATGCAGAACGGCAGCTGACCCTGGGGACACTCGGTGCAGTCATCGGCGGTCTCGCACGCGGTGGTCTTCTTGCCGCAATCGCAGCCGGGCTGCATCGACGCGACGACCGAGGCACCGACCCAGATGCCGACGGTCGTGATCATCCGCGTCGTGCGCACGCTAAAAACCCGGCGCCCCGACTTCCTGCGCTTGCGCAGTAGGCCAAAGCCGACGATGCCGAACAGCACGAGGCTGCCGGTACCCGGCGCGCCCGACGTGTTGCACGCGCAACCCGTCGCGCCCGATTGGCCGTGGAACGGCGCGACCAGCGCGATCGAAACGTTGCCGCTCTCGTCGCGCGCCCACATCGCGACGTCCATGCCGAGCTTCATCTGGTCGAACGCTTTGCGCGACAGCTTCGCATCGCCCGCGAACGTCCACGGTGTGCGCGGCTTCTCTTCGCCCGGCTTGCCGAACGCGACCTGGACGTCGTTCTCGCTGACGATGTCCCACACCGGCACGCTGAAGTTGTCGCCGTCGAACGCGGCCTTGTCGGCGAAGATTCGCGGACCGACCGAGTCGATCGCGACCGGGAACGTCGTCACTTCCGACGCCGTGTGCATGTCGCCCTTCACGCGCGACTGCAGACCGATTTCATACTTGCCCTGCCACGCGAACGCGCGGTCCGAGATCACGAGCGGGCTCGCCGACGTGTACGGGTGCCACACGCCACCGTTGAAGTTCCAGCTCCACTCGAGCTCGCGGCCCGAGGCGTCCGTGCGATCGACATCGAACGTGATCTGCGGCAGCTTGCCGTTCTTCTCGTTCTTCAGCGCGCCGATCACGACGTCGGGCGTCGGCGTCTCGACCTTCAGGAGGCGAGCCGTGCCCGTCGACTGCGGCGCCATCGCGCCGATCGCCGAGTCCATCTTCGCGACCGCTTCGGCCGCGAACGGATCGGTCTGCGCGAGCTGGCGGGCCATGAAGCCGGCGCCGAGCGTCGCGTTCAACGCGATGAAGTCATCCTGCGCCGTCGTGACGTGCGCGATCGACGGGTTGTTGAGCGTGAAGCCCGCGAACGACGGCACCGTGATCGGCGCGATGTTGCCGAGCAGTGGCGTCACGAGGTCGAACACCGACGGCAGCACCATCGCGAGGTGAGCCGGCGTCTCCTTGACGAAGTCGCTGTTGAGCACGGACACGGTCACGTTGTGCGACGAGATGCCGATCAGCGACGGCTTGATCGTCGCAGGCATGTTCGGCAGCTGCTCGAACTCGAGGTTGACGCCGACGTTCATCGACAGATCCATCGTGAACGCCCGGACGTAGCGCTCGTAGAGGAACGCGTAGAAGTCGACCTCCATGTGCTCGATGTGGATGGTGATCGCCGGCGACGCCATCGTGTTGTCGCCGATGTCGAACGTCAGCTCGCGCTGCGGCCGCGTGACGAGCAGCAGCGGGTCGTTGCCCCGATCACTGCCGAGGTCGGCGAGCGACGGCACCAGGATCCCGACGGTGCCGACGTTGAGCTGCTTGACGAGGCTGGTGCCAACGCCGAGGCAGAGCGCACCCGAGGTCACGAGGTGGTGACCGAGCTGGTCGAGCATCGTCTTCGACAGGCCCATCTTGATGTCGGGCACGCCCGAGCCGGTCTCGCCGGCGCCGTTGAAGTCGTTCGCGACGGCGAGCGAGAACGCCTTCGCAGGGTTCGTGAGCGCGCTGCGATTGACGGTCGGCAGCGAGTGCGGCGCCGCGCCGTAATCCGTGATCGGCAGCGGCGGCACGCACAGGTTCGGCTCGCTGACGAACGGCACGCCGTCCCCGCGAATACCGGTGCGCGTCGTCGGATCGATATCCGAGTTGATGCCGGTGATGATGCCGAGCGACAGGCCGTTACCGACCAGGTTCGCGTAGCCACCGGGGACGACGCGAGTCTCCATCAGCGCGGTCGTGCCGGGCGAGACGCCCGCGACGAGCGTGCCGATGTTCGTGATGCTCGCGATGCCGAGCGGGTTCGGCAGGAAGCCCTGGATCAGGTTGTTCACCGTCGGCGTCAGGAGCTGGACGATGAACTGACCGATGAACGAGTCGAGGATCGTCGACACCAGGTTGCCGATGCTCGACACCGGGCCGCAACCGCTGAAGTCGAGCCCGAGGTTGAACGAGTTGATCTGCTTGAGCGTGATCGTCAGCTCGCCGTTATCGGCACGCGTACCGAGCGCGATATCGAGGTCACCGGCGAGGTTGTTCGACGACACGCCGAGGTTGCACGAGAACCCGATGCCGACGACTTGACCGTCGATGTGGACCACCGTCGAGACGTGCGCGCTGATCGCGACGTTCAGCGTGTTCTGATTCGTGACGTGGAGCGACAGTCCGTTCGGATTCAGCCCGACCGCGATCTCGCAGCCCGGGTTGCACGTCGGGCCTTCGTTCGAGCTGCAGTAGTTCGCGCCCGTACCTAGGAACCCGCCCGGCGATCCGATCGTCCCTTTCGGCACGCAGAACCCGCCGGCGAACGCGCTGTTGATCGCGCCAGGCAAGATGGAAGTCAGCTTCGTGAAGCCCTGCGGCGTCACACGAACCTGTGCGCCACCTTCCACAGTTTGATTGCCGGGTAATCCGCCTGCGGGTAATGGAGCGCTGGCTCCACACGCAGAACAACTACCAAAGTTCCCGCAAGCTCCCATCGAGACGACGAAGAGCACGGACAAAATACGATTGACGCGAGGCGATGTAACGATCACGGGGTCCCTCCATCCGCGGTCGAAGAGAAAACCGTATACCTGAACGCCGTTTCAGAAAGAAGGAATAATTATTACGCGCGAGTATCTGATCCGCTTGACACCACCGGGGGGTGGCCGCTATCTACTGCCGCGCCGCTCACGGGTCCGTAGCTCAGATGGATAGAGCGCCGGGCTTCGAACCCGTAGGTCGGGCGTTCGAGTCGCCCCGGACTCACTGACAACTGAATCTCTCTCGCCCACACAACCCGGGGGCATAGCTCAATGGTAGAGCATCGGACTCTTAATCCGCTGGTTGAAGGTTCGAGTCCTTCTGCCCTCACTAACTAAGCAGCTGAAGTCGCTGCGTTTCCCGCATCCTGACCCGTTGTTGCTGCCACGTGGCTGCCACGAAAGAGCGATCGGGACGCCAGCATCGCGAGGATCCTCTTATCGGGATCGATTTCGCGAGCCGCCGCTTCGTGTACGGCCTGCGGCCACACACGGACATGGGCTTCCGCCACGTGGACGTACAGCAAGGTCTCGTCGATCCGCTTGTGACCGAGCCAGGTCTGGAGCCGCCAAGGGTTCACGCCGAACAACGCAGCATGAGTTCCAAACGCGTGGCGCAAGGTGTGCCACTGGTGCTCGGGAAGTCCGGCGAGTCGGCAGAGACGGGCGATCGCCCACACGGCCTGCTTGTCGGACTTGGCGGTGCCATCGAGGTTCCGCACGACGAAGCCCTCGCGGATGACACTCATCCGCTTGAGCGCGCCGTACAACGTCTCGGTCATCGGAACGACGCGACGGGTACGGCCTTTCGGCGTACCCGTCACCTTACGTAGCGTCTGCGATCGCACGGTCACGGTGCGCGCCGTCATGTCGATGTCCTCGCGCCACTGCAGCGCCTTGATCTCGCCGACGCGCAGTCCGGCCTCACCAGCCAGACACACGGCGGCGTACCATTCCTCGCTATCGGCTTTGGGTGCAGCTCTTTCACCGCGGGGCTCGACGAGAGCAATCTCGATCACTTG
>JBDUAS010000257.1:0-9993 GCA_040004535.1 Deltaproteobacteria bacterium | reverse complement strand
AGGTCTCGCCGGTCTGGAACATCGGGTGGCCGAACGCGAGCACCTTGTCGCCATCCACGTACGACACGGTGCCGATCGCCGAGGCCGCCATGTCGCCGCGGATCAGCTCGACCGCGATCGCGCCGCCCATCTCGAAGTGGTTCGGTGCATCTTTCGGTGGCGGGCCGCTGCTCGAACCGCCAGCCCGCACCGGTACGACGTTCGAATCGCCGAACATCTTCTCGAGCTGGCCGAACGCGGGCGCCGAGAACCCCGACACCGAGAGCGGCACCGAGGCCTGCATCACACCGCCATCGGTCTCGACCGGCTTGGTCACGGACTCGGGCAGCGGCGCGGACAGCAACCAGCTCTTGTGTGCCGGTCCGAGCGCATCGAGCGCGGCCTGCGGATCCATCGTCGGCGTGAGGCGCCGCCAGTCGCTCATCGTCGCGGCGGCCGGTTGCACGATCTTCGGGCCACCACCAGCGGACGCGGTGACGGTCGCGCGGCGATACGCGCCGAGCCCTTCCTTCTTCATATAGTCGATCGGCGTGCAGCCACCGATCGCGACCTTGTTGAAGCGGAACCCGTACGAGAACGCACAGGTCAATTTGTCGTCGATGTAGAGCGGGCTACCCGACATGCCCTGCCAGAACCCCGAGACCTGCATCTTGGGGTCGTCGCTCTTGACCAAGATGATGTCCTGCTTCGGCAGGAAGTTATGGACGACCGAGACGACCTCGAACGTGAAACGTTCGGGCTTGGTGCCGGCGAACGTCGTCATCCCGTAGCCGGTCTGGCCACGCTTGACCTTCTCGAGCGGGAACGTATCGGGCGACGCGTAGCTCGATGTCGCGAGGAGGGTGACCAGCACTGCGGTACCCAACCGCACGTATCGAAGCATCGTTCGCTAATGGTACCGGCCCGGTGGTGGATCTGCCAGGCGTCACAAGCATGCGTGACTAAACTTCAAAGTCGGCTTGGCGATACGAGGAGTGCGGAAAAATAACGACAACTGTGTCAGCTGTTGCGTCGGTAATTCACTACCTGTGTCAAAGCCTTAACACGGTGATCTGCACCCAAATCGCAGAGAAATCCGTAGTTTGGCGTCCTGGTCGGACCTCGGCATGGGCTCTGCACAATGCGGCATCCACGGAGGCAGTGATCATGTCGAATTTCGTCGAGACGTGGAAGGGAATCGCGACCGCTTTGGGCCGTTCGGAGCGCTGGTGTCGCTATATGGCTCGGCGCGGCGGTGACCCGCTCCCGGTCTTCAAGGTCGGCGGCATCGTTCGCTTGAACAACAACGATCTCGAGGACTGGCTGTCGCGCCAGCGCGATCGTTCGATGCGCGTTCCGGTCGCAGCCCAGATCGGCGTTGGCAATGAGAGCGAGCCGGCTGTGGCGGAAGAGTCCGCGCTTCGGCTGATCGCTTAGCTCGGCGCGCGATCAGCTTCGAGCGCGGCCGTGCTATGACCCGCGCGCCATGCAGTCGACCCGTCCCGTTACTGAGTTGCGCGGCCCGATCCGCGCGTTGTTCTCCGATGTCGACGGAACGATGACCACGGGCGATCGGATCGAGGCCAAGACCTACGAGGCACTCGAGCGACTGGGCGACGCAGGCATTCCGGTGATCATGGTGACGGGCCGACCCGCGGGGTTCGGTCAGGCGTTCATGAAGATGACGCCGGTGCTCGCGTGCGTCGCCGAAAACGGCGGCGTCACGTTCGTGCGCGACGGCAGGCGATTGGTCAAACAGTACGGCGTTCCGGCGGCGAGCTTGCCGGAGTGGCGGCGGCGCATGAACGACATCGCGATCGAAGTGATGTCGAAGTGCCCGGGCATGCGTCTATCGAGCGACTCGAAGTATCGCGAAGTCGATCTCGCGATCGATTGGAACGAAGAGACGCAGCTGCCAGTCGCCGACGCCGAGACGGCCGTGCAGTTGATCAAGAAGGCTGGGCTCGAGGCCGTACGCTCGAGCGTGCACGTCAACTTCGGTCCGCCGATGTTCGACAAGTTGTCGGCGTGCCTCGCGCTCGTTCGTTCGGTGTTGAAGGGCGACCCGCAACAACTCGATTCGTACGTCTACGTCGGCGATGCGCTCAACGACGCGCCGATGTTCAAGGGCTTCCCGCAGTCGGTCGGGGTCGCGAACGTCAAGCAGTGGTGGGACGAGCTCGCGTACAAGCCGGCGTTCGTGACCGAGGCTGCTGAAGGCGCTGGCCTGCGCGAGCTCGTCGAGCACTTGCTGACGATTTCGCGCTAGAACAAGGCTATGGACGTGTTCGCGGTCGCGCTGCGGGCGCTCGACGCCGGGCGAGGCGTGGCGATCGCATCGGTGATCGGCGCGCGCGGCTCGACGCCGCGTCACCTCGGTGCGCGGATGGCGGTGAGCGCGGATGGCGAGCAGTGGGGCACCGTCGGCGGCGGCAAGATCGAACAGCTCGTCGTCGAGGCGGCCCGCGAGGTCGCCGGTGGCGCCGCACCGCGCGTCGTCCGCCAGCACTTGATCCGCGATCTCGCGATGTGTTGCGGCGGTGCGATGGAGGTGGCGATCACACCGGCGGCGGCATCGCGCGACGTGATCGCACAGCTCGCCGGCTCGCGGGCGCCGCGCGTGCTCGAGACCCCACTCGACGGTGGTGCGCTGCGTCTGCGCGAGGTCCGTGGCGAAGATCCACCGGTCCACGATCCGGCCGTCGTCGGCGATGTCTTGGTCGAGAGGGTCGGGGATCACGAACGCGTGATCGTGTTCGGACTCGGGCACGTCGCGCGCGTGCTCGGGCCGATGCTGCAAGGGCTCGGGTTTCGCGTGATCGCGTGCGACGACGGCGACACCGGCGCGCTCGAACCTGCTCCAGCCTGGGCCGATCGGGTCATCGAATCGTTCGATGCCGCCGAGGTCGAGCGCGAGGTCGGCGGGTTCGGAGCCGCAGATTACGTCCTCGTGATCACGCGCGACCATGCGATCGATCAGCAGCTGCTCGAGGTGTTGATCGCACGCGACGAGCTCGGCTACCTCGGGATGATCGGCAGCCGCGGCAAGGTCGGTCGGTTTCGCAAGCGGCTCGATGCGAAGGGCCTGCTCGAAGGCGAGCAGGGCGCCGTGCGGTGGGCGCGGTTGCGCGCGCCGATCGGCTTGGATCTCGGCGCGGAGACGCCAGCGGAGATCGCGATCGCGATCGCCGCGGAGCTCGTCGCGATCCGGCGGCGCGGCGCGGCGACGGTCGGCGATTGGCGGATCCACAAGGCGAGCGATGTCTGAGCGCGCCGGAGCGGTCGTGATCCTCGCGGCGGGGCAGGGCTCGCGGCTCGGCGGCGTCGCGAAGGCGCTGTTGAAGACGCGGCGCGGGCTGCCGTTCCTCGATCAGATCGCTCACACGGCGCGCGCAGCGGGCATCTCGCGCGGCCTCGTCGTGGTCGGTCCGCCATTCGGCGTGGAGGTCGCGGCGCACGCCGGCGCGCTCGGGTTCGCGATCGTCGAGAACCCGACGCCCGAGCGCGGCATGGCGAGCTCGATCGCCCTCGGGTTCGGCGCGCTACTCGAGCTCGAGGTCGACGAGGGCTGGTTGTGGCCGGTCGATCACCCCGATGTCGAGGTCGAGACGCTGCACGCGCTCCGCGCAGCGATCGGTCCCCATGCCGCAGCGCGTCCCATGTGCGACGGCAAGGGCGGCCATCCGCCGTTGATCCGGCGCTCGTTGTTCGCCGAGCTCTGGCGCTGCGAGATCGAGGAGTCCGGCGCGCGCAGCGTGCTCGCCCGTGCGGATATGATCGACGTGCCCGTGTCCGATCGAGGAACCATTCGCGACGTCGACACGCTCGACGATCTGGAGATCCCGTGAGCGTGCACGTGCACGCATGTGCACGCTCCGGAGCTCTGCTCGCGTTGTTCGTCTTGGCCGGATGCCCGCCGCCCGCTGCCCCCGCGAAGACCCCGAGTGACCTCGGCTCCAACGTCACCGAATCCGACCTCGAGCGCCGCCAGCGCCTGCTCGGCGAGCTCCAGGACGACATCCTCTCGTCCTACGACCGCGACGACGTCCCCGACAGCGACACCTCGCTGATCGATCCTCGCGTTGGCCCCGCGCGTATCGGCGTCGGCCCCGGCGACATCCTCACCGGCGACGACGTCAAGCTGCGCGCCTCGTCGCGCTGGCCGCTGTTCGTCGAGCCCGGCACGCCGACGTCGGTGCGTTCGAAGCACCTCGATATCCACCTCTCCGCCGATCGCAAGGTGACCGCCGCGTGGATGGCCGACGAAGTGTCGTGGCGGATCAACCAGTGCGGCCGGACCGCCGTGATCCCGTTGCGGATCACCGCGCTCTACGCGCACGACGGCGATCGCTGGGTCGAAGTGTTCGAGCATCTGTCTTTCGGGGACGTCCCGGTCGCGACGCCGGAGCTCTACGGCCTCCAGGTCAAGTCCGCGGTCGTCGATCGCAGCTTCGCGGACGAGCTGTCGCGCACGCTCGCGCCGCTGCTCTATCACGAGACCGCGCGCATCCCGTCGGTGGTCTCGCTCGACCCGAAGCACCTCGCCGAGGACGACATCCGCCAGCCCGCGCCGACGTTCCTGCTCGCGCCGGATCCCGATGGCGAATGGCACGGCACCGACGACGTCTCGCGTGCGCAATTGATCGACGGCGTGCTCGATCCCGACGATCGCCGGATCAGCACCGTCGGGCCGTCACTCGACGACTCGACGATCGCGTACTGGGTCGGCAACTTCATCGGCACGCTCGCCGATCGACCTGGCGCGAAGGGCGGCAAGGTCCGGTTGCGCGGCACGTTCGTGTTCGAGAAGCGCGACGACAAGTGGGTCGTCGTTCAGGGTCACGTGTCCAAGCCGATCGACGACATCGAGCTCGCGCAACGCGTGTTCGGCACCGCGCTCCTATCCGAGAAGCCGCTCCAGATCACGTGCGACGACGGCAGCCGCAGCCGGCCACCGAACGCGCCGCCGCCGTTCACGAACTAGATGGTTTCTTGCGGCTGCGCGGCAGGCTCGTTGCCGCTCGGCAGCTGGTAGCCGGTGACGTGCTTGTCGAGCAAGTACGTGTCGGTCACGCGCTTCTTCTTGAACCACGGCAGGAGGCGCAGCGGCGTCGCGAGCAGCGAGCCAATCCCTCCGAACAGCTTGCCGCCGTACGCCTCGGTGACGAGCAAGGCGCGCTTCGCGCCCGACATCTCGGCGAGCGGACGATCGATCAAGCCGATCCGGCGCAGCCGCAATTCCGCGCACGTGTTCGCGTGATCGAGAAACTTCGGCAGGTGGCGCAGCACGCTCGCGTCGGCCGGCAACCGCTTCTCCATGTAGCGCGCGAGCCGGCGCACGCCCCACATCGACACGAGCGACAGCCCGAGCAAGCGGCGGCGCAGCCAGGGCCGGCCTTCGATCGCCTTCTTGGTCTGATCCTCGCCGAACTCGACGTGACGCTCTTCCTGCTTCACCGCGCGGCGCAGGATGTCGACCGACGGCTTGTGATCGAGCGTGTCGATCACCGCATAGAACGCCTGGAGGACGAAGCCTTCGCCTTGGGCCATCTCGAGCGCGACGTGCTCGGCCCACGAGCCGCCCATCATGCCGGTCGCGAGGAACCGGACCGCGGGATGCGCGGGCTTGGGCTGACAGCCGAGCATCGTCATGATGCGCAGGAAGTTGTCGACGTGCTGCATCTCCTCGAGCGACTGGCGCGCGAGGAACTTCGCGGCCTCGAGATCAGGCGCGTCGTACAGCCAGTGACCGACCTGGATGCCGGTGACCTCGCCGTACAAGAACTGATTGAACATCCACTCGAGGAGAGCCTGATCGCGCGTCGGGTCGAGCTTGTCAGCCCCGAAGTCGTAGGTCATCTCTTCGCGCGTGAGTAGCACCCGCACAGCTTACCGCCGTGCAGGGCCGCGCGCACCACGCTTGTCGCCGGGCTAGCTGCCCGGACGACGGCGCGGACGCGACTTACCAGCCGGCCGGGCCGCATGGAAATGCGGACCGTGCACGGTGCAGCCAGGATACTTATCGACGATCGCTTTGGCGTCAGCCATCGCGCGCGTGCCTTTGTGATCGTCGTCGTGTTGCACGGGTCCGCCGACGTCGTTCGGTTGAAACGACAACGTCGAGCGGCCGGTGCTTTCGTCGACCGACACGAAGATCTTCTCGGGGCGTCCCCTGAGTGTGCTGCCGTTAGTAGCCACGGCGTCCGCCACGGTCACCACCGCGGCCGCCTCCGCCTCCACCACCACCGCCGCCGTAGCCACCGCGATCGCCGCCGCCGCCGCGGCCGCCACCACCACCGCCGCCGCCGAAGCCGCCACGGCCGCCGCCACCACCACCGCCGCCACCACCCGTGCGCTCCTGCGCGACGTCAACGCGCAGCGCGCGTCCTTCGAAATCCTGCTGGTTCAGCTCGTCGAGCGCCTTCTGGGCGCCCTCGGCCGTCGCCATCTCGACGAAGCAGAAACCGCGCGACTGGCCAGTCATCCGGTCGAGCATCAGCTTGACCTCTTTGACTTCACCGCACGTGGCGAACTTTTGCTGGACCAGGTCTTCAGTGGCGTGGAAGGGCAGGTTGCCGACGTACAAACGATTTCCCATAAATTCTCTCGCTGCGTCTCCCACTGACACCTCGTCAGAATCGAACGCAGGGGCGTGCATACCACTGATTCGCTAACGGAACAGGCGTGTTGCCGCCTCGTTCGCAGCCCTGCGTATTTTCGCCGCGTCGAGGGTGAGTAGCTCTCGGTCGCGCACCAGCATGCGTCCGTCGACCGCAACGTGGCGGACGTCGCAGGCCCGGGCAGCGTAGGCAATCTGCGACCACGGGCTGGCCGCGGGGACGGTGTGCAAGGCCGTGATATCGACCGCAATGACGTCGCCCCGCTTACCGATCTCGAGCGACCCGATCTGGTCGCCGAGTCCGAGTGCCGCGGCACCGCCTCCGGTGGCGATTCGCACCGCGTCGGGAGCGGGCAAGGTCCGGGGGCCCGACCGCGGTTTGTGAAGCAGCGCCAGGAGGCGGAGCTCGTGAAACGCGTCGAGGTTGTTGTTGCAGGGGGCGCCATCGGCGCCGAGCGCGACCGACACGCCGGCCGCGATCAGCTCGGGCAGCTGGGCGATCCCCGACGCGAGCTTCAAGTTCGACGACGGGCACGTGCAGACGTGGGCGCCGCGGCTCGCGAGCAGGGCGCGATCACCGTGCGACAGGTGGATCGCGTGGGCGATGCAGGCGTGCGGGCCGAGCAGGCCGAAGTCATCGAGGACCTCGATGTTCGACTTGCCGAAGCGCTGCTCGACGAGCGCGACCTCGCTGACGTTCTCGCTCGCGTGGGTGTGAACGCCGAGCTCGCGGATCTTCGCTTGGGCGCCGACCTCGCGGAGCAGCTCGTCGGTGCACGACAGCACGAACCGCGGCGCATACGCGTAGCGCAGCCGGCCGCCGGCGGTGCCGTGGAACTGCCGGATCAGCGCGGCGGATTCGTCGAGCGAGCTCTGCGTCGTCTCGCGCAGCCCGGGCGGGATGTGCGGATCGGGCGCGTCCATCATCGCCTTGCCGATCGTCGCGCGGATGCCCGACTGGTCGGCCGCGACGAAGAACCGATCGGTGTGATGGACCGTCGCCATGTCGAGGATCGCGGTCGTGCCGCCGAGCAGGAGCTCGGCACATGCGAGCTCGCCGGCCGCGGTGGCAGCCTCGGCATCGAGCGCACCTTCATACGGCCAGATCACCTGGCGCAGCCAATCGAGCAGCTCGAGATCGTCGGCGCGGCCACGCGCGAGCGTCTGGCAGGTGTGGACGTGCGCCTGGATCATGCCGGGCATCACGACACAGCCGGTGCAGTCGACGATCGTGTAGCCCGGTGCGGTCGGTGCGTAGACGCCGCCGACGTGGACGATCACGCCGTCGCGCATCGCGACGTCGCCTTCGAGCACGCGGTGGGTCGAATCGATCGTGAGGATCGTTCCCGCTCGAAAGATCGTTTCCATCAGGGCAGCTCGGCGCCGGTGAACGAGTCGGGCAGCAGCTGGCCGAGCGTCCACGCGCGGCGTTCACCCTGCGGGTTGATCGCGGTGATCACGACATCGTCCGGATCGGCGGCGAACTCGCGGAGGACCTGGCGGCAGCCGCCGCACGGCGCGGACGGTGGCGATGCGTGGGTCGCGACCGCGACTTCCTCGAGGTGATGCTTGCCCGCGCTGATCGCCGCGGCGATCGCGTTGCGCTCGGCGCACACCGACAAGGGATACGACGCGTTCTCGACGTTCACGCCGGTGAACATCTCGCCGTCGACGCGAATCGCGGCGCCGACGTGGAACTTCGAGTACGGCGCGTACGCATTCGGCATCGCGGCGAGCGCGGCGGCTTCGAGGTCGGTCATGCGAGCTCCCGGTGCTCGACGAGCCGGCCGAGGATCCCGTCGAGTAGCGCCTCGAACGTCGAGCGCACGCGCGTCGCGGTTTCGGTGACCTCGTCGTGCGACAGCGCGTGGCCGGTGATGCCGGCCGCGTGGTTCGTGATGCACGAGATGCCGATCACGCGCGCGCGCATGTGTGCGGCGACGACGACCTCGGGCACGGTCGACATGCCGGTCGCCTGCGCGCCGAGTTGCTGCAGCATCTTGACCTCGGCGGGTGTCTCGTACGTCGGGCCGGGCATCGCGACGTAGACGCCCTCGGAGAGTGGAATGGCGGCGGCGGCGGCGGCGGCGCGCGCGTGCTCGCGGAGCTCCGGTGCGTACGCGCGGGTCATGTCGGGGAACCGCGTGCCGAGCCGATCGTCGTTCGGTCCGCGCAGCGCGTGATCGCGCAGCATGTCGATGTGATCGCGGATCAGCATCAGCGTGCCGGGTGGCCAGCTCGGCTCGAGACCGCCCGCCGCGTTCGTCACGATCAGGACCCTGGCACCGAGTGCGATCAACACGCGCGCGGGGAACGCGACGGTCGCCGCGTCGTGGCCCTCGTACATGTGAACGCGGCCCTGCATCGCGATGCAGCGCGCGCCGTTGCGCGTGCCGAGCACGAGCTTGCCGGCGTGACCGACGACGTGCGAGCGCGGGAAGTGCGGGATGCTCGCGTAATCGAGCGCGACCGGATTCGCGAGCTTGTCGGCGAAGCCGCCGAGCCCGGAGCCGAGGATCAACCCGACCTGCGGCGGAGCGCCGGTGATGTGCTCGCCGACGGCGGCCGCGGCTTCCTGCACTCGTTCGTAGAGCCCGGTCACCGCAGGACCTCGAGGATGCGCGATGCGCGAACGGCAGGTGCCGGCTTGTCGGTCGACTCGATCACGAACGCGCTTTCGATCATCGCACGCGCTTCTCCGACCCTGCCATCTTCCGGCGAGAGGCCGTGGTGCATCTGGATCTGGGGCGGTGCGTCATGCTCGATCACTTCGCCGAGGTACGCGTCGACGAGCAAACCCGCCGCGGGATCGATCACGTCGTCCTTCGTTCGCCGACCCGCACCGAGCAGGAGCGCGGCGATCCCGAGCGCCTCGCTATCGATCGCGACGATCCGGCCCGGCTTCAAGCCGACCTCGGCGCGCTGCTTCGGCTTCGCGAGCACCGAGCCCGGCGAATCACACACGCGCGGATCGCCGCCCTGCGCCTCGACGACGCGGCGAAACACCTCGAGCGCCTCGCCGTTCGCGAGGACTTTTTCGATCAGCGCGCGGCCGCCCTCGGCATCCTTCGCGACGCCGCCGAGCACGAGCATCTCGCCACCGAGCACGCCGACCAGCTCGCGCGTATCGACCGGCCCACCACCGCGCAGCACCTCGATCGACTCGCGGATCTCGAGCGCGTTGCCGATCGTGCGGCCGATCGGCGCTTCCATGTCGGTGAGCACGCACGTGACGCGCTTGCCGGCGCGCTCGCCGATCGACTTCATCAACGCGCACAGCGCGCGCGCGTTCTCGACGGTCTTCATGAACGCGCCCTTGCCGACCTTGCAGTCGATCACGAGGCCGTCGATGCCCTCGGCGAGCTTCTTCGACATGATCGATGACGCGATCAGCG
>JBDUAS010000526.1:0-2990 GCA_040004535.1 Deltaproteobacteria bacterium | reverse complement strand
GGAACGCTACCCGTTCACGATCGATCCGGATACGGCCTTCACCCAACTCCGCGAACCCGATCGGATTTCGCTCGCGGCAAAGGATCCGCACCCAAGCGAGATGCCGACCGGCGAGCGCAATGTGGCGCGTCTTCATCTCGCGTACCCGGGTGAACATCTCGAACGCACCCTCCGGATCCAGGCTATCGTGCCTGAGGCACCGCGCGAGATGCCATGCATCCTCAAGCGCCTGACACGCACCTTGTCCCGATGTCGGCAGCGACGCGTGTGCTGCGTCGCCGATCAGCACGACACGGCCTCGGTGCCAGCACGACATCGGCTCGAGATCGTGCACGGCGATCGTACGGAGGCTCGGCCTCGCACTCGCGTCGATGATCCGCCGAACGACTGCAGGCCATTCCGCGAACTGCGCTTGCAATTCCGCGCGCAGATCTTCCGGCGCCCCGATCGCATCGAGCGGCATCGCCTTTCCGCCTGCCCAGTACACGCGCCTGGAGCCGAGTGGCACGATCCCGAAACGCGAGCCGGTTCCCCAGAAATCGATAATCGCGTCGGGATCCTCCACGAGCAGGTCGCTCGATTCCGCAATCCCGACCCAGTTGACGAAGCCCTGATAGACGGGCATCGCACTTGGATTCACGTAGCGCCGTGCGGCAGACGACATTCGCCCCTCGGCCCCCAGCACGGCGTCCGCCGTGATCTCCTCGCCATCCTCGAACCTTGTCCACGCTTGCACTCCGCGCTCCCCCACCTCGGTCGCACTGCGCCCATACGATACGACCACGCCCAGCTCGCCAAGGCGATCCAGCAATACGCGCTGGAGATCGCGACGAAGGACGGACAGCGTCGGGTGTCCCATGTGCTCGTCGATCGCGCGGATGTCGATGACTCCGAGCGTTGCGCTGGCAGCATCGAAACGCTGCATCGACCGTGGGCGTCCGCTGACTTGGTGCAATCGATCAAGGATCCGGAGTTCTGCGAGCACGAAGGTCGCGTTGGGCCACAAGGTGACACCGGCCCCCAAGGTCGCGCTCGCTTGGCGACGTTCGTAGATTTGCACCGAGTGGCCCCGCCCGGTCAGTGCGATCGCCGCGGACACTCCGGCCACCCCCGCGCCGAGAATTGCTATCTGCATGCCCCACCGTAGCGACGGTGCCGTTCGCTGATAACGCCCTTAGCTGGGATGCTCTCGTGCTACTCGGGGAGGGCATGCAGCTGGATCTCAACTACGTTCGCTCCTTTGTCGCAGTCATTCGCGAGGGGAGTTTCGCAGCCGCTGCGCGCGCGACCTCGTTGCCGACGTCGAGCCTGAGCCGGTACATCTCCCGGCTGGAGGGACAGGCGGGCGTGCGATTGGTCGAACGCACGACTCGCTCGCTCCGCATGACGGAGGCCGGGCGACTACTCTACGACCGCGCACGCTCGATGGTGGACGACATGGTCGACCTCGAGGCTTCGCTCGAACGTCACCAGACGACTTTCCAGGGCGTTCTCTCGATCGGTGTGCCCGGTGAGCTGGGGCGACGCTTGCTCGGCCCCATCCTCGCGCGCTTCTCGGCGGCGCATCCCAACGTCGAGTGCCGCGTGATTCTCGACGCCGTGGATCCAATCCATGACGATCTCGATCTCGCGATCTCGTTTCGGCGTGGCCCCGCGCAGTCGAGCTCGTCCATCACGAAGCGCTTGCTGTCGCTGCCGAGTTCGGTCGTCGCGGCACCGCGACTACTCGCTCGCATACCTGTACCGACGAACACCGCGCAGCTTGCAGCGCTGCCCTGCATCTCCACAATCGTGGCGCTTGACGGCGCGCCTTGGCGCTTCGTGAACCGCCAGGGTCGCATCGTCCAGGTCCCCGTCGCAGCTCGCTATCGCGTCGACAGCGCCGACATGGCGCATGCGGCGGCCATCGAAGGTGTGGGATTCGCTCTCCTTGCGGACGTTACCTGTCGCGAGGCAGTTGCCCGCGGATCGCTCCGACGGATCCAGCTCGATCTCGAGCCCGTGCCGCTCGATGTCGTCGCGATCTACCCGAGCCGTCACAACCAGATTCCGAAGGTCAAGGCGTTGCTCGCCACGATTCGCGACGGCATCCGTGATGGCGCGCTGGCGGCAACATTGCCTTCGTGATGCCTGCTTCGCCGGTGCGGGCGACAAGGCTTCGTGGTGATGTTGATCGACCTGACGCGCGGGAAGCATGCCGCAAGATCACTCGTACGCAATGCTGAGGTGGTCGAGGATTAGCTTACAAGCGGACTCGACGAGCGCTCGGACTGCGGTGACCGCGCCCTCGGGGTCGTCACCTATACGCGTCATCACCTTGCGCCATCTCGGCAACATGTTGAGCATCAAGCTTTGCGAGCGTCTCGCTAGCGACGGCATGCACCGGACCAGCGAGCCCCTTCTCGACAGCTTCGAACAACAAATCGCAAGTCGTGGATTCCACGCAGGAGTCGTTCGCGCGAACAAATCGCCGCGCAAATCGTCCTCCATTTGCTGCTGCGCGTTTCCAAGTGCGCGGCAGCACGAAGCGGGCATCGACGCGCCCAACGCGCCGATCGTGTGCTTCCGCATGGTTCGATTTCATCGCGATTGATCGCCGTGCGGTCCGAAGAACGTCCGGATCAAAGAAGAAGACCGCGCGCGATCCCGCGACCTGCGCGTGCACCCAGCACCGGCACTGGCGCCGAGATCGGATCGCCAACTGCGCGAGTCGTCGTGCGCAAAGAGTCGCGCCAAGAATCTGATCGATTCGTGGTAGCGCGAAGCATCTCGCCCCCCTTGGTAAGTATAGGGCGACGATCGAATCACCGGCCGCGGTGACGAGCGACGCCCGACACCCGCGCCGCCTGCCGAGCAGGTAGCGCTCACAGCGTCCTCGGAGGACCGATGTCTTCGCTCGCGTTCGACAAACAAGGAAAGCCGTTCGCCTGGCACAAGCGCACCGCGAAGCTGCGCGTGCGGTTGTTCCGCAACCCGTCGGCGCGTGGCAC
>JBDUAS010000256.1:0-10077 GCA_040004535.1 Deltaproteobacteria bacterium | reverse complement strand
AGGAAGTCCTCGACCCAGAGGTGGACGACCCAGAACCTCCAGAAGTCGATCACCGCGAAGTGCGACGCCGGCCCGAACAACATCCCGACGCCGTAGAACAGCGGGATCGAGAGCGACGCGTAGAAGAACAACCACGGCAAGCTCCCGAGGTGCTCCACTTGCAGCTTCGAGCGAAGGCCTCGGAACATCATCACGAGCCAGAGCACGAGCCCGGCGGTGAGCGCGATCTGCCAGAGTCGACCGAGATCGAGATACTCCCAGCCTTGTGTACCGAGCCACCAGGCGGTCGATGGTGTCGTGATCGCGCCTCGGTAGCTCAACATCTCGCCCGCGAGCGAGCCGCCGACCACGACGATCAGCGCTCCGAACAGCGCGACAGCGAGCTTGTTCTGATGCCGAGGCTCACGACCGGCGATGATCGGCGCGATGAATATGCCGATCGCCAGGTAGGCGGTCGCGACGAAGAACAACGCGAGCTGTAGGTGCCAGGTCCGCGTGAGCTGATAGGGGAACCACGAGGCGACATCGATTCCGAAAAAATCGCTGGGCTCGGCGTGGTAGTGGGCGTTCGCACCGCCGCACAGCCCCTGTAGCAAGAACAGGGCAATCACCACGAGGAAGAACCACACCGTCGAGCGTTGGGCCGGCGTGAGCGAGACTTCCATCGGTTCGCGAAACACGATCGTGCGTTCGGCCGCCGGCTCGTCGGGCCAACCGAGATGTCTGAACCGGCCGAACGCGAACAGCGTCGCCCCGATCGCGATCAAGAGCGCGACCAGCGAGAGTGCGGACCACAGGATCGCATCCGCGGTCACCGTGTTGCCGATCGCGGGTGCCGGCGGCCAGTTGTTCGTATACGAGTACGCCTCCCCGGGTCGGTTCGCAGTCGCGACCCATGCCGACCACGCGAAGAAGGCGACGAGCGCAGGCATCTCCTCGGGCCCGATCGTCGGACGCCGGAGGCCTTGCTGGCTCCGCGCCGGTCCGAACCACCGGCCGTAGTAACCCTCGAGCTCGTGCATCGCGAAGGTCTGTGCGGGCGTGAATCTCAACACGTCGGTCGCGGAGTCCCAGCGATTGATCTTGAAGTCGTCGGCGACGCGCGCCGCGGGCTCGGCCGCACCTTGCGCGACGTAGAGCTCGCTCATGACCTCCCGCGCACGTTCGATGTAGTCGGCCGTGAAGTCGGGCCCCAGATAGGCGCCGTGCCCAAAGATCGTGCCGTACTCCATGAGCCCGTACTTCTCGAACACCAGCTGGCCGCGAAAAACGTCGTCGCGGCTGAACAGCTCGGTGCCGTCGCTGGCGATCGTCTTCCGAGGAACGGGCGGATGATCCGCGTAGACCCGGTACGCGAGGTAACCGAGGATCGCGAAGCCGACGATGAACGTCAGCAGGGCGACCTGGATCCACGTCCGAGGCACGACCAGTGGCGATCGAACGTTGCTGCTCATGCGTCGTGATAGCTCAGAACCTCGGCGACCGGCTCTCGGCGAGCACCATCCTCGACAACCTTTGCGTTGACTACGTAGTTTTGCGCAGGTTCACAGCGGGGTGTAGATCGGCCCACGTGGGGCAGCCGCGCTCGCGGTTCCACTGATCGGTTTGCGCGCGCGTCAGGTCGTCGATCTGCGCAGCCCCGGCGAGGCGCTGCTCTACTGCGAGGGGACGCCGCAGCAGATCGATCTGCTGCTCACCGATGTCGATGCCACAGATGAGTGGACCCGAGCTCGCGCGCCGGCTCACGCTCGCACGACCGAGCCTCGAGGTGCTGTGCATGTCGGGCTACACCGACGTCAGCATCATTCGCCACGGCGTGTTGCGCGACGAGATCGCGTTCCTCCACAAACCGTTCACGACCGAGAGCCTGACGAGCAAGGTGCGCGGCGTGCTCGACGTGCACGCGTGAGTGAGGTCATCGCGTCACTACGAGTTTCCACCGCACATCGTTGCCGCGTTGACACGTTGGATCGCGGTCCCACCATGGAGGGATGGACATGACGCCCGCGCGCATCCTGATTGTCGACGACGACGGCGTGGTGCTCCGGACGTTCGTGCGCGTCCTCTGCGAATACGCGCCGTTGCACGCCGTCGATGGTGAGACCGCCCGCACGATCCTGGGTGAGACCCAGATCGATGTCGTGGTTTGCGATCTTGGCCTGCCGGGGTTGCAGGGCCTCGACCTCATGCGCTGGGCCAAGGTCCACTGCCCGAAGCCGCTGTGGATCTTCGTCTCTGGCGAAGGCACCTTCGACGACGCGATCCAGGCACTCAAGCTCGGTGCCTTCGACTTCATCTGCAAACCGATCATCTCGGCGATCCAGCTCCAGAAGGCGGTTGCCAACGCCGTCCGTCACCTGTCGCTCGTGGCGGAGCGCGCCCAGCTGCTTCGATCCCTCGCCGACAACAACCTGCGACTCGCTGAAGGCCACACCCAGCTCGAGATGGCGAACGCGGAGCTCCAGAATCAGCGTGCGATGCTCGACCGCGATCTCGAGCGCGCGGACCGGATCGTGCGCGCGATCCTGCCGCACGCACTCGCGCCGATTCCCAAGCTACATGTCAGCGTCGCGTATCGCCCGAGCGCATCGATCGGCGGCGACTTCTATGGCGCGACGTTGCTCGACGAGCGCCACCTCGCCGTGTACGTCGCCGACGCGGCGGGCCACGGCGTGAGCGCGGCGCTCCTCGCGGTGTTGTTTCACCAGCGGCTGTCGTTCCTCAATGCCCACGGCGGCATTCGCACACCCGCCGCGATCCTCGCCGATCTCAACCACGACCTTCTCGAAGAGTGCCGCGCATCGGGCCTGTTCGTGACCGTCGCGTATGCGCTGATCGATACAGTCGCGCGCACGGCGACGATCGCTTCTGCGGGTCATCCGCCCTGCATCTGGATCCACGCCGGCGCGAGCGAGCACCTGGACAAGACCGGGCCCGCCCTCGGTCTCTCGGCCGACGCGGCCTACACCGAGCATCACGTCTCCCTCGGTGACGACGATCGCTTGCTGCTCTACACGGATGGCCTCACCGGTGCGATCTCGGAGCGCGCTCCGAGTCTCGAGACCATCCTCGCATCGGTCGTCACGAAGGGTGACGACGGTGGCCGCGTGATCGATCGCCTGCTGACCTGGACCGAACACGGCCGCGTGGAGGATGACCTCACCCTGCTCCTCGTGAGCGCGAATACCGGCGTGTCACGGGTCGACGCCGACCAGGTCGCCACGCACGTGACGGCTCACGTGACTGGCCCGCTGTCGCTCGGGTCCGACGAGCGCACGACGTGGGTCGTCGTCCGCGGTCGCGCGACGTGGAAGGATGCCGCCGCGCTGCGCGATACGAGCATCGATGCGCTCGACGCCGGTCGAAGTGTGATCGTCGACCTCGCGTCCTGCACCGCGCTCGACAGCACGATGCTCGGCACGCTGCACGAGCTCGTCGTACAAGCAGCGACCCGTCGCGGCTCGCTTCACGTCCAGAGCGCGGACGAGACGATCCGCGCGCTGTTCACCGAGCTCGCGATGACCCAGGTGCTGTCCTCGATCGCATCCCGCGCGCAGCCCGCGCCCGTCCACATGGACGCACCACCACCGCACTCGGACGCGGGCGCGCGCGAGCTCGTCCTCCATGCGCACGTCCTGCTCGCCGAGCTCAGCGCGAGCAACGCCGAGCAGTTTCAGCCCGTGATCGCAGCTCTCGAGCGCGACCCGGCGCTGTAGCCCGCGGCGCGCTGCACGTCGATCCCACGCTCGAGAAATTCGCGAAGCGCGTCGGGGCGGACGCGCACGTCGTAAGTCGGCGGCGCGTGGCGGGCGCAGCGCGGCGCGGATCTTTCAGAGCGTGCGTGCGTGATCGCCGGCGGAGTCTAGGAACGCACCGCTGGCGCGGCCGGACAGCCGCTCGGCGGCTACCAACGACGCACGCCAGAGCGCACGGTGCTGCACGAGCTCGTGGCGCAGCACGCGCAGACGATGTTGGCGGAGCTGCGGGACGCCGATGGCCGCGGCCTGCCGCGCTACGTCGAGCGCGAGCTCGCCGAGTACCTGCGGATCGGCGCGTGGCAGCGGCGCGCGCCCGCGGCATGCGCGCGCCGTTGACCGGCGCGATCACGTTCGTGCAGCGGTTCGGCGGGCTGGTGAACTTGAACGTCCATTTCCACATCGTCGTGCCCGATGGCGGTCGCCGATGAACGGCAAGCCGACCGTGCGCGGCGCCGAGCGCCTTCGCGCGTGGCAGCGCGGCGACGATCGGAACGCCGTGCCTGGCAGCTTCGCGTCGGGCGTTGCGACGTCGTTTTGCTCGTGAGCCTTGGCGTAGTGCGGCTTCGCCTCGTCGTCGTCATGACTTCGTAATGCGGCCGAGTACGCCTCCCACGAAGTCTGACGCCAGGTACGATCGAGCGTTGTAAAAAGTTCACGGTCGGCGGTGGGAACAACCGTTACGGCGATGCGACTTCGTACGTCGCGCCACGGTGACAACACGGTTCGATCGATCGCATCGACGAGACCGAGCTCGTCGATCGCGTTCGCGCGCTGTTGCGCGAGCGCGGCGTCGATGGTCTGCAACGTGGCTTTCTTGACGAAAGTCGTCGAGCGCGGGGGGCAGGATCCCTGTTGCAGGTGATGCGCCGTTGCCGCACGCGACAGGACCAGCAACAGCAACCTCATTTGCGCTTCGGCGCTGGTTTCTTCGGCGCTGGTTTCTTCGCCGCCGGTTTCTTCGCCGAAGCCTTTCTCGCCGGCTCCTCCAATACGAGCCCGAGCGCGAGCTGCGTGCGGATGTCGGGCACGTGGCGAGAGAGTGGTCGCGGTCCAGGCGCGAGCTGGGCCACGAGCTTCTTCGGTGCCTGCGCGCGGTAGCTCTCGTCGATCCACTGCTTGAGCAGATCGACGGGCGGCAGCTCGTCGGGAAACTCCGCGGTGACCCAGCCGCTCATGCCGAGCCCGTACTCCGTAGGTTTCACGAACGGCAGCATCAACGCCATGTCCGACGACGACGGCAGCTTGCACGAGATTCGGAACGGCTCACCTTCGATCGTGAGATACGCGAACGTCTTGCCGTTGACCGCGAGGTCCTTGTGTCCGGGCCACGGGCACTTGATCGACGCGCCCGGATACGCGAGGCCGAACGCGCGTAGCTCCTTCACGATCGCGTCGCTCGCTAGCTTCTGCTTGGCCACATCAGCGTCGTACCACGATCACTTCGCTCCGTTAAAAGTCCGCGAGCGTCGCCGATCACCAACGCGGTGATCCAGCCGAAGAATCATGTAACCAATCTCGGTACGATTACGATCTCGCTCGACTGAGCGCAGCCGATAGTCTTTTGAATGTTGCGTCCCACGCCGAGTGCGTTGCCACCTCGAGGCGTTGCGGCCGCGTCGACACAGCTACTCGACGCGCTCGACGCCGGCGACACGTTCTGGGTCTACAACCGCGACGACAACAACGACGGCGTTCACGCTGCGGCGCCCGCCGCAGGGACATTGCAGCTTGCGGCGCTGCGCGCTGGCAGGCCCGAACGCGCCCGCGTAGCGGACCAGGTGCCGGCGTTTTGGCGGGACGCTGTGCAGGCCACGATCGAGCGGCTGATCAGCACGCGGTAACAGCGCGTACCGGCTCGATTTCAGTCACCGCATGTGGCCATCCGCCGTTACTATCCTCGCGTGGAGCTCACCGACCCGCTCGCCGTCGTCGTCTCGGATATCAGCGCACGAGCCCCGATCCAATCGCGATCGTGAAATCGAACATCACGTTCGTGAACGCGCTGCGCGACCGGCTCACCTCGCGACGAGCGCCTGCAGCGTGCGCTGTGTCACCGCGCCGGTCACGTGTTCGAGCGGCAGCGCGGGCGCCTGGCACGTGCCGCGAACCGACCGAGCGCCCGCCGTCGCGGCTCGCGCTCGACCGCGCCCTCGCCGTGGAGCTGTGGCAGCGCTCTGCCGCGTGGACCGGCCTCGCGGCATAGCCGCGGTGACGCCTAGCTCGCTTCGGCGCGGGTCACGCGATGGTCGTGGTCGCGATCGAGCGTATGCACGAGCAGGTGTGCGATCACGTGCGAGGGCGCGCGACCCGAGATCCGCTGGAGCGCGGCCAGGACCTCCGTTTCGTCGATCGTGCCGTCGTGGTTAAGATCGATCTGATCGAAGCCGCCGAGCTTGCGCCACAACTCGAGCGCGAACGATTCGGCGAGGAGGTGCTTGATGTCACGGCCGGTGCCCGCGGGTGGAATTGCCTCTGGATGGTCGAGGGCGAACTGGATCAGCGGCTCGTTGTGATCCATGCCGACGAACACGTTACGGACGAGGGCGACGCGATAGGTGCGCGCGGGATCGAGCGTCGCCGGATCGGCGCTCGACTGCAGAAAGCCGCCCGACTCGACCGGCGCGTGGGCGCGCGACGCGGCGACCGCGGCCTCGAGCACGGCGCCTGGCAACGCGACGACGACGACCTCGTTATCGAAAGGCAGTTCGGCCTCGAGATCGCCGTACGTGAAGCGCTCGGGATAGGCGCGATTCGCGCGGATCGCTCCCCCGTTGAGCACGGCCAGGTCGGCGTGCATCGCGTCGCGAAGCCGGGCGCACAGCAAGGTCCCCATCGTGGTCTGACCGACCCGGGTGCCGACCGACGACAACTCCTCGCTCGGCGCGACCTCGACGAGCACGGCGTCGGCGATCTCGTGAACCTTCGCCATGTGGCGGTCGACGCGCGCGCGGATCTCGGCGTCTTCGGGATAGCCGTCGACCGCGACGCGCGTGACCGTGGTGGTCAGCGTCTCGCCGAACGTCAGATCGGAGACGATCGCGGCGACGCCATCCGAACCCGCCTTCACGATCCACGTGCCTTCGACGTCCTCGGTGAACGGCACGTGCTCGTGACCGCCGACGATCAAGGGGAACGCGTGGGTGCGTGCGAGCAGGCGATCGTCGGCCAGGTCCTGGTGGGTGATCGCGATGACGGTCGAGCAGCCCCGCGCGCGCAACTCGCCGGCCGCCGCGAGCGCGTCCGCGTGGGCCGGACGTAGCTTCGCGCCACCGAACGGGGCGCCGCGGTACACCGCGAGGTCGGTGACGACCACCCCGACTAACCCGACCGCGTGATCGCCGACGCGGACGATCGCATCGCGCGGCATCGCCGGATCGAAGTCGACGTTCGTGGACAGCCACGTGCCACGAAACTCGGCGACGCGGGCGTGGAGCTCGGCCGGCGAGATATCATCTTCGTGATTGCCGAGGATCGCGTAGTCGATGCCGAGCGCGTTCAGGCAATCGACCATGCCGCGGCCCGCGTCGAGGCTCGACAACAGGCTCGGCCCGACGAAGTCGCCCGCGATGATCGAGATCGTGACGTCCGGTGCCGGCAACACGTGCGCGCGCAGCAGGGTCGCGAGCCGGGGCAGATGATCGAGCACGTAGATGTCGTTGATCGAGAGGATGCGGAGTCGCACGTATGCCACCAGCATACGCCGCCGTTCGACGTCACTGCACGCGCCGGCGAAACAACCAGGCCGCCGCGGTCAGCGACACGATCGCGATCAACACGAGCGGCACCGTCTGCGCGAGCACGTCGACCGCCGGCATGGCCTCGAGGAACACGCCGCGGGCGACCACGAGGAAGTAGCGCAGCGGATTGACCAGAGTCACCGGCTGGAGCCAGCTCGGCATGTTCGCGATCGGCGTCGCGAACCCGGAGAGCAGCGTCGCCGGGGCGACGAACAGGAACGCGCCGAGGATCGCCTGCTGCTGGGTCGTGCTGAGCGCCGAGATGAACAGCCCGATCCCGACGACCGCGGCGAGGAACACGAGGCCGCTGCCGTAGAGCAGGACCAGCGAGCCGCGGAGCGGCACGTGGAAGATCAAGACCGCCGCGATCACGTACAGCGTGATGTGCACCGCCCCGATCAGGATCGGCGCCACCATCTTGCCGATCAGGATCTCGTGGGTCCGCAACGGCGAGACCATGAGCTGGTCGAACGTGCCGAGCTCGCGCTCGCGGGCGATCGATAGCGCGGTGACGAGCAGCCCGATCAACAGCGCGATGATCGCGATCAGCCCCGGCACCGTCGACCATCGAAAGTCGAGGTTCGGGTTGAACCAGTTGCGCGCGATCACGACCGGCGGACCCCGCCCGCCCGGTCGCGGCGATCGCTCGGTCGCGACAAACGTGGCCGTGATCTCGCCGAGGTACGAATCGACGAGCTGCGCCGCGTTCGCGCGCCGGCCATCGAGGATGACCTGCACGGGCGCGGGCCGCCCGGCGTCGAGGTTACGCGAGAAGTCCGGCGCGATCTCGATGGCCGCGAGCGCGCGCTGGTCGTCGATCGCGCGGCGCAGCTCGGCGCGGTCGCGCACCGGGCGCACGCTGTGGAACGTTGGAGAGGCCTCGATCTGGCGGGCCAGCTCGCTGCCCGAGGCGCCGTCGTCACGATCGAGGATGACCACGTCGACGTGCTTGACCTCGAGCGTCACCGCGAACACGAACACGACGAGCTGGACGATCGGAGGCACGATGACGATCACGCGGCTCTTCGGATCGCGCAGCACGACCAGGAGCTCCTTGCGGATCAGCGCGATCAAGCGGGTCCACATGTCAGGCCACCCGCTTGGTAGTGACGCGGACGGCCAGCGCGAGCAGCACCACGCCGTACACGGTCATCACGGCGATCGCGCGCAGGAACATCGGCCACAGATCGCCCGCGAGGAACACGCTCTGCAGGCTCGGGATCAGCCAGCGCGCGGGGACGAACAACGTGACGCCACGGATGATCGCCGGCATCGACCGGATCTCGAACAGGAACCCGGACAGCAGGAACGCGGGCAGGAACGAGCTCAACAGCGCGAGCATCGCGGCCAGGAACTGATTCTTGGTCGCCGCCGAGATCAGCAACCCCTGGCCGAGCGACGGCAGCAGGAACGCCGCGGACAGCGCGTAGAGCGCGGCGAGCGAGCCGCGAAACGGGATCTCGAACACGACGATCGCGACGAACGTGCACAGCGTCATCGACATCAAGCCGAGCACGAAGTACGGCACGACCTTGCCGAGCAGCAGCTCGCCGGCAGCCGCGGGCGTGGCCATCAGCGCCTCCATCGTGCCGCGTTCCCATTCGCGCGCGACGACCAGCGCCGTGAGCAACGTGCCGACCATCGCCATCACCAGCGCCATCGAGCCGGGGACCAGGCTGTACCGGCTCGTCCGCGCGGGGTTGAACCAGAACCGATCCTCGGTGATCGTGCCCGGCGGGCGCGCCCCTGCCTCGGCGAGCCGCCCCACCCACCAGTTCGCGATCAGGCCGCGCGCGTACCCTTGGACCAGCGCGCCCGTGTTGGGGTCCGCGCCGTTGACGATGACCTGGACCTGCGCAGTGCGCGCGCGGTCGCGGAGCTCGGCCTCGAAGCGCGCCGGAATGATCACGATCCCACCGACATCACCGCGGGCGAGCGCGGCCTCCATCGGCTGGCGCTCGGTCGCTAGCTGCGCGTCGAAGTACGGCGACGCCTGGAACGCCGCGGCGAGGCTACGCGTCGTCGGCGACGGGGCTTCGACGACCAGCCCGACCCGCGTGTGCGAGGTATCGAGCGACACGCCGTAGCCGAACACGAACAGCAGGATCAGCGGCAACACGAACGCGATCAGGATGCTGCTCGGATCGCGCACGATCTGGCGCGCCTCCTTGCGCATCAGCGCGGTCACGCGCCGCCGGCGCGCGCGGATCGAGAACGGGCGCTCGGCCGTCATGCCGCGGCCTGCTTCCGCGCCTGCGCCTCGATCAGCGCGATGAACGTCTCCTCCATCGTCGGCTCGGGCCGCTCCAGCGTGATCGCCTTGGCCTTGAGGTCGTCCGGAGAGCCCAACGCGATCGACCGGCCGTGATCGATCAGCGAGATCCGATCGCAGTACTCGGCCTCGTCCATGAAGTGCGTCGTGACGATCACCGCGACGCCCTTCTCGACCATGCCGTTGATGTGGGTCCAGAACTCGCGGCGCGTGATCGGATCGACGCCCGACGTCGGCTCGTCGAGGAACAGCGCCTCGGGCTCGTGCATCACCGCGCACGCGAGCGCGAGGCGCTGCTTGAAGCCGAGCG
>JBDUAS010000255.1:0-10082 GCA_040004535.1 Deltaproteobacteria bacterium | reverse complement strand
CGCGGCCGACGAAGCCGGTCGCCCCGAGGACGTAAGCGGTCACAGCTTGGCCAGGGCGGCCTGCATGCGCGCCTTGAGCGGTTCGACGACGGCCGGATCCTTGATGTTGATCACCGGCTCGGTATCGTACTGCTCGTAGAACACGCTGTCCTTCGCATCGGCGGGCACGCCGAGCGCTTCGCGGATCCGCTTGAAGTCGGGGATGAAGCCGCGGTCGATCAGCGGGATCACGGTGCCGGTGATCGTGCCGGTGAGCCCGCAGATGTAGACGACGACGTTCTGCGGCGTGAAGCCGCCCTCGGGCAGGCCGCAGCGCTTCTCGAGATCTGCGAGCCGCGCGCCCTCGAAGAACGCCTCGACGCGGCCGACATCGCCCTTCCAGTCGGGCGCCTCTTTCGGCCGGCTGACCGTGCCCCAGTACTTGAGCTTGTTGCGCTCGATCATCTCGATCAGCTCTTCGCGATAGCCGAGGTCGCCCGGATACGACGCACCATGGAGCAGCACGAACTTCGAGAGATCCGCGTTCGGATTCCGGCGCAGCTCGCTGCGCACCATGCTGACGAACGGTGCCGAGCCGGTACCGGCCGCGACCATCACGCGCAGGCGCGGATCGTCGACGCCGACCGTATCCTTGATCGTGAATACGCCGGCCGCGACCGCGCGCATGTACATGCGGTCGCCGGTCTGGAGTTTCCACAGCATGTGGGTCAGCGGGTTGTCGGACTCGGGCTTCGAGACGAAGCGGATGTAGAACTCGACCGGGCCATCGTCCTCGGGCGCAGACGCGATCGACATCGAGCGCCGGGTCGAGCCGAGCTCGGGCTTGTCGCCATTGTTGCAGCCGAGCACGCAGTACTGGCCGGGGACAAACCACGGCCGCTCCGCCGGCATCTGGTCCGGTTTGACCCGGAAGATCGTGAGCGCATCGGTGACATCCACGCGCTCCACGAGCGTGGCGTTGTACTCGAGGGCTTTGGCCATCGGCGCGACGCTAACACGCCGCCCGAGGGTGCGTCACATCGTCGCGGTGACGACGAGCGCGGCGTAGTTTGCCGCCTTCCATTCGGCGTCGAGCACCCGGCTGGACCGCGTCATCCACTTGCCGGTCGCGGGGTCGATCGTGATGACCGAGCCATCGCTCGGCCGGATCGCGATCGCGACCTCGTAGTGACTCTGGTCGTGCTGCATGTCGTACGGCAGCATCAGGCCGAGCAGGACGGGGCGACCCGCCGCGAGCTCGTGCTCGAGATCCTTCGTCGTCGCAGCGAGCGCGAACGCTTCGAGCCCGTGGGCCCGCGCGTAGTCGCGCAGCGTCGCGAGCCGGACGCCCTTGTCGCCCGGAGGCATCGCACGCGCGAGCTCGGTGACCGACCACGGATGGCCCCACGAACCGGCGACCATCGCGAGCGCCGCGAGACCACAATCGGTCTCCTGTGCTTGTTTGACGATCGGGGTCGGCGCCGCGTGGACCCACGTACGGTCGAGCGCGACGGGCTCGACGGCGCGTGCACCTCCGGTATACGCGAGATGCGTGCACGCACTGGCGAGCACGACGACGACTGCGAGCAGGGCTCGCATCAGAGCAGGATCAGAAGGACGAGCAGGATGACGATCAGCGCGCCACCGGAGATCCCGATGACGACGGTGCTACCGCCCTGATAGTTCGCGACCTGCTTCGCGTCGTTCTGCTCGCGTTGCGCGTAGCCTTGCGAGTCGGTGTGCGAAGCGGCGGCGGGTGCCGGCGCCGAAGTCTTCTGGACCTCGACGGTCTGGTCGGGCGTCGCGGCCATGGCCGACGGAGCGCCGAGTGCGAGAGCAGCAGCGATAGCGAGCGCGGTGGGACGAAGCGACATAGAAGTTCCTCCTGAGTACTCCGAGGAATTGCAGCCGCGATGCCATGTCGCCAGCACGCGGTTCGCCGTGCGCGCCCGCGCGACGAGCGGCTCAGCGCGGCCGGCGCATCATCAGAGCCCTGAATTCGTGCGGGACGAGTCCCATCAGGCGATCTTCGATACGGTCGAAACGCACGTCACCGACCTGCGCGAGATCGAGCTTACCGGCGACGGTGTGCTCCAGCAGCGCGGGCGTGTAGCCGATCTTTTCGAGCTCGACGCCCGCATCCGCAGCGAGTGCGCGCAGCGCGCGGAACTGGCTTCGCGTCGTGGCGAGCCCACGCTGCTCGCGATCGAAGTCGAGCAGGTCGATCACGAACTCGATCTCGGCAGTGGTCCCAGATTGCCGCGCGACTTGCTGGAGGTGGCCGAAGTGAGTCGACAGCTCCGGATGATCGAGGTGGGTCGACAACCGCGGCCACGCGTTCGTATCGCCGAACTCGGTGACGACCGCCGTTCCACCGGGCGCGAGCCAGCGCGCGATCTTCGCGATCAGCTCGTGCGCGCCGGTCTGGAGATAGAAAGGCTCGGGCGCGTCGTCGAGGCGCAGGTGGGCTTCGGCGGCGAGCGGCGATTGGATGCGCACGCGCTCCAGATCGGCCGTGCCCGTACCGTCGAGAGAAAGTCCGATGTCGACCCGCGACAGCTGGAGCGCCGGCAGGTCGCCGACCATCTCGTTGCACACCACGAGGTCGAATGCCCCTTCGGGCAGGCCATCACTGTTTAGGGCGAGCACGTCGCCCATCACCCACGTCGCGGCGTCGCGGAGCCGCTCCTTCTGCGCAGCGGCGAGTGCCGGCGCGAGCTCGACGATCGTGTACTCGACCTTGCGGTTACCGGCCGCGAGCCGTGCGATCGCGTCGTGGGCGACGTAGCCGAGCCCGGCCCCGATCTCGAGCACGCGGACGCGGCCCTCCGGAACGAGATCGCGCGACACGAGCGTATCGATCAGTGTCTCGCCGTACGTGCGGCCGCGCAGCGCCGGGTGCTTGATCCGCAACAGGTGCGAGAGCGTCGTCTCCTGATGATCGAACTGTGCGTCGGCAGCGGTGACGTCGTGGCGGTAGTAATCGGTGAGTGCGACCGCCGGCGGCACCGGGGTGCCGGGCTTCCATGGCGCATACGGCATCGTCGACGCGAGATACGGCGGCGCGAGGCCCGGGCGCTTCGCATACGTCGACCACGGCATCATCGACAGCTTCACCGCCTGGACATCGGAGTGGGTGAGCCGTTGCACGAGCGCCTGCAGCTTCTTCGCGTCGTGCTTCATGCGCAGCTCGGCGAGTCGCTTCTCGCCATCGAACGCATCCCACATCGCGGTCTCTTCGGGATCGAGCATGAGCTCGCTGATCGGGCGCTCGCCCCACGCGGTGTACAGCGTCAGGCGGTCGTCGCGACGGCGCCAGATGTTCCACTTGCCCTTGATCGGCGCGAACGGCCACACGTTATCGAGCTCGTGCTCGTCGGGCTCGAGCAACACGGAGTGCGCGAGCAGGACGTCGAGGAACTGCGCGGGGTCGGCGCCCTCGAACCGGTGCGAGAACCGCTCGACGATCTCCTTGGAGTCAGCCTCGCTCGCGAACGCCTCGATGAGGTCCGCGATGTCGGGGCTCATCTCCATCAGATAGCCGTACAGGTCGTGGAACAGGTAGACCGCGCCCATGTGGGCGAACCACGAGATGTGTTGCGAGCGCACGAGGCGCGGCGGCAAGGCCATGTCGCGTTGGTATCACGTGACGAGTTGGCCGTCGCGCGACAGGTGCTCCGCGCCGACCGCGGCGGGCGTGCAGTGCCGACTCGCGACGAGCTTGACGGCTCTCAGTGCTGGTTCGCTGCGACGAGATCCTCCACCCACGGATGCAGGATCGAAGCGCTGCCGTGACGTACCAACAGCCGCGCGACGGCGAGCGTCGGGCAGATTGCCGGGTGTCAGCCGGATACTGCCGCCGAGGTCGTGCGCGAGCGTCGCGAGCTCGTCGAACGCGGCGATGTTCGGCCGTCCTTGTAGGCAGCTGAGCGCGAGGAACATCCCACCGGCCGCCGCCGGAGATTAGCGTATGCTCGCGCGGCGATGGCGTACCTGTTCGAGACCGAGGAGCACACCGCAATTCGTGCGACCGCGCGCAAGTTCGCGGCTCATCACATCATGCCGCACGGCGCCGACTGGGAAGAGAACGAAGAGTTCCCCATCGAGCTCTACAAGACAGCGTGCGCGGCGGGTGTCACCGGCATCGGCTATCCCGAGGAGTTGGGCGGGCAGGGCGGTGACATCAGCCACGTGCTGGTCGCGTGCGAAGAGCTGATCCTCGCCGGACGCTCGGTCGGCACGGTCGTCGGGCTCGGCACGCACGGCATCGCGCTGCCGCCGATCGTCCGGTTCGGCACGCCCGAGCAACACCAGCGGTTCGTCAAGCCGTGCCTCACCGACGGCAAGATCTCGGCGCTCGCGATCACCGAGCCGGGAGGCGGCAGCGATGTCGCCGCGCTCGCGACGCGTGCCGAGCGCGATGGCGATCACTATATCGTCACCGGCGCGAAGACGTTCATCACGAGCGGGACGCGAGCGGATTTCGTGACGGCGGCGGTCCGGACCGGCGGCGCGGGCCACGGCGGCGTGTCGTTGCTCGTGCTCGAGCGCGAGCGCGGCCATTTCACGGTCTCGAAGAAGCTCAAGAAGACCGGCTGGTGGGCGAGCGACACCGCAGAGCTCCACTTCGACGGTACGCGCGTGCCGGTCGCGAATCGGATCGGCCCCGAGCACGGCGCGTTCCCGATGATCATGATGAACTTCGCCGGCGAGCGGTTGGCGCTCGCGGCGCAATGCGTGGCGATCGCCGAGCTCGCGTATCGCGAGGCGGTCGCGTACGCGAAGGAGCGCAAGGCGTTCGGCAAGACGATCGTCGGGTTCCAGGTCACGCGCCACAAGCTCGCCGATATGGCCACGCGGATCGCCGCGGCGCGCGCGCTGACGAGCGAGGTCTGCACGCGGATCCTTCGCGGCGAGCAACCGGCGGGCCTCGCGGCGATGGCGAAGAACACCGCGACCGATATGTGCAGCTTCGTGTGCGACGCCGCGGTCCAGGTGTTCGGCGGCTACGGCTACATGCGCGAGACGCTGGTCGAGCGGCTGTATCGCGATGCACGGCTGTACCCGATCGGCGGTGGGACGCGCGAGATCATGAACGAGCTGATCGGCAAGACGGAGGGATACTGATGAAGCGTCTGCCGCACGCGCTGGTCGCGGGCATGGTCCTCGAGCTCCTGTCCTCGCTCGTGTTCTTGCTCGTCTACTTGAAGAGCAGAGACCTGGCGTTCGGGCAGACGTGGACGATGGTGATGAACGGCATCGACGTCGCGGCGCACGTGCTTGCCGCCGCAGGTGCGGTGCAGCTCGCAGGCTCGCTTACCGGCCGCGCGGCGGTCGGCGCGAAGATCGCGGCGGCGGCGCAGCTGGCGCTCGTCGTCATGGTCGGGTTCTGGATCGGGATGCAGCTGTGGACGAGCGGCGACTCCGCCACGGTGTGGAAGGTCGTCTCCGCCGCGCGCTACGTGCACGCCGGCCTGTGGCTCGCATTCGCGGTGGGCTTCGCGCTCGTCGCGCGCCCGGTCGGCCTGGCGATCGCGCTGCCGGTCGTCGCGGTGTTCGGCGTGCCGCTGCCGGTCGTCGGTCGGTTGCTCTACAGCGGCATCCATTCGGAGACCGCCTCGATCGCGATCGAGACCGTGCCGTACATCGTGCTGTCGGTGCTTGCGCTCGAAGCGACGTGGTCGCGGCGCATGGAGCTCGTCGAGAGGCCCGCGGCCGATGCGGCGGATGCGTTCACGCGCGCTGGCAAGGCGCTCTGGCTGCGCGTGATCGCGGCGCTATCGCTCGCCGGCCTGACGTTCCTCGTCGGGATGTCGCGCTCGGCCGATCTGATCGGCCTGTTGCGTGCGGTGATGCTGCTCGCGCCGATCGTCGATGCGATCGCGCTCGCGCTGTTCGCCCGCGCCGTGATCGCGCTCGTGCGCACGCCGCTCGCTCCCTGGTTACTGAGTGCGGCCGCCGCATTCGCGCTCGCCGCGATCGGGATGGTCGCCGGCCGGATCGCGCAGCTCTACGACCTGTTCTACGGCCATCACAGCGAGGGCCTCTACGGCATGGCTGCGCGCGAGCCGGTGCTCGACGGCTTGTCGACCCAGGTCGTACCGCTGGTCGCGGCGACCGCGATCACGCTCGTGCTCGTCGTGATCGGCCGGATCGCGCGCGACCGCAACCTCGAGGATGTGCGCGAGAACATCGTGATCCGGACCGGCGTGTTCGTCGCGCTGATGCTCGGCGCGATGCTGATGACCCACTTCCTCGGAGGATCGACCGTTGGCGAGGCGGGGGTCGCGGTGTTCATGCTATTCGCGATCGCGGGCGCGACGCTCTACGCGCTCACGATCGCGGCGAAGCTGTGCGCGCAAGGCGCCGAGCTGGTCGCGCTGGATCCGGTCGGCCTGCCGGCCGCGAAGGTGGTGAGCTCGTGAGCTGGTCGAAGATTCCGATGGCGCTGCGGATCGCGGCGCTCGCGACCGTCGCGATCGCGATCCTGCTGCTCGCGGCCTATCCGTTTCCATCGGCAACGATCGCGCCGCGGTTCTGGATGTTCCGCGTCGGCCTCGCCTACGCAGCAAAAGGCTTCGCGATCTACGGAGCTCTCGAGCTCGCCGGTCTGCTGCGCGCGAAGGCGGCTGTCGGCGCGAAGCTCGCGGCGGCAGGCTGGGCGACGACGATCGCGATCGGTTTCGTGCAGGTCGGGGTGTCGATGGCGGGCGCGTGGCGCGATCCGATCGGTACGACGCTGCAGTGGCTCTGGTGGGTCGCGATGCTCGCGGTCGGTATCGGCTTCGCGATCACGGCGTTCCGGCGCCCGGTGATCGCGATCGTGGGTGCGGTGATGTGGCTCGCGATCGAGCGGCCGCCGATCGTCGAGGACTGGCTTTGGAAGCACCTGCTCGATCATCGCGACGCGCAGTTTGCGATCAACATCGGCCACCTCGTGCTGCAAGCGGCAATCGTCTTGGTGCTCGCGGCGGTCGCCGTCGGTGATGTGCCAAACGGGTTCGCGATCCGTGATCCGCAGCGCATCCGCTGGGGCCACACGAAGATCGCGAACGCACTGTGGCTGCGCGTGATCGCGATCAGCGCACTGCCGCTCGTGACGCTGATGATCATGGGAAGCCAGAACAGCGCCAGCTTCAAGGCGGTCGGCTACGCGATGATCGTGGCGGGGTTCATCAACGCTGTGTCGTTCCTCGGTGTCGGACTCGGCGCGCTCGATGCGGCGCGCTCGAACCAGGTCGATCTGCACAGAACGCCATTCTTCCTCGGAGCTGCCGGATCGCTGTGGTGCGCGGGGGTCACGCTGTTCCAGCTGCCAGAGCTGTACGAGACACTGTTCGGCGATCACTCGGGGTTTCTTGCCGAGCGCAACTCCGATACCGCCGCCGCGTTCGCGATCGTGCTCCCGCTCGTCGCGGCAGCCGGGATCGTCATGTGGACGGTCGGGGTCAGCGGGTTTGCAGCTCGTCGCGAGCGTCTCGATCTCTCCGCGCGCGCGCAGCGCACCGCCGTGTGGTTTGTCGTGCTGTCCGCTGCGAGCGTCGGCGTGTCGCAAGGGCTGCTGCCCGACGCGCGTAGCGACGGCAGCGTGCTGTTGCTCCTGGTTCTCGCGCTCGCGTGCGGGTTCGCCGCGATCGTCAACGCGTTGCGCCTCGCGCGCGACACGGCGGAGCTCGCCAACGTCGAGCAGCCGACGGTCCCGACCGCGACGATGCTGTAGACGCGATCAGCTCGGCTTGGGTTTGAACCGCACGTGCATGTGGTTCGCGTGGCCGGGCCAGTGCCGCACGAGCCCGGTCAGTTCGTCGCGCCCGTGTGGATACTGGAACATGAAGTCGAGCTCGCGCTCTGGCGTGCCGCGATGCTTCGCATAGGCGTAGAGCCGGCGCTGGAGGTCGTAATCGAGGAAGATCATCTGGACACCGTCGTCGAGCGCGGCGGTGCGCGAGAATGCAGCGAGGAGCGCCCACGTCGCTTCGAGGTCGAGTGCCGAGCTCCCGCTCGCGTCGATGAACGTCGATGGATAGCCGGCGGGTAGCTTCGTGAAGTAGAACCCGACATCGACGTCGAGCCCGGACTGGTGCGAGTGGTGATCGCTGATCTTGCCGCCGTGCTCGGCGGACAGGTCGCCGATCGCGAGGGTGTGGACATCCGGATACAGCGCGTGGACCTCACCGATCGCGGCGCGCAGCTGATCGATCACGTGCTTCGCCCCGAACGCGCGCGACGGCCGGCGCACGACGTAGCCGTCGCCGGCATCGAGCTTCGCGGGGTGGGTGAGGGCGCCGGCCCACGGGACGCCGAGGCTGCCCTCGTGGGAGTCGCGCAGGTCGGGCGGGCCGAAGAGTCGTTCGCGCGGCGCCACGTGCGCGGCCGCAGGTGCAGATACGGGCGCGGGGTCGGTGGGCACGTTCGTCACCCAGGTCGCGCCGTCGATCGCCGCGAGTGCTTGCTTCGCCCTCGCGTCGTCGCTCGCGTTTGCGTCTGCGTTCGACCGCTTCGCGTTCCGGCAGCTCGGCACCTCGATCACGGTGCCCGGCTTCACGATCGACGTGTTCAGATGATTGATCCGCTCGACCAGCTCGACCGAACAACCGTGACTCACCGCCGCGGGCTCGATCGTCTCGCCAGGCTGCACGACATAACGCTCGGCGCTCGCCGGCACCGCGATCAGCAAGGCCCACAGGGCAATCCGCACCGCCCCGATCGTCCCCCGGAACTCAGCGGCGTCGCAACTTATGCGGTGACGACCGCGAGCAGGCGGTCGGCATCGACCTGGTCGCCGACCGCGACGTGCAGCGCCTTTACCGTCCCACCGTCGGACGCGCGGACGGTGTGCTCCATCTTCATGGCTTCGAGCACGACGAGCGCGGCACCGGCGGCGACTTCCTGGCCTTCGGTGACGAGGACCTTCACGACCTTGCCGGGCATCGGTGCGACGAGCCCGCCCTTCACGGCCTCGTGCGCGTGATCCGGGAACCGCGGAGCCTCGACGAGCACGGTCAGCGCGCCATCGGCGAGCACGTAGTGGCGATCGCCGGCGGTGATCACGCGCGCGCTGCGCCGGTGGGCGCCGTACTCGGTGAACGTCAGGCGGTCGCCCGCGAGCGCCACGCGCGTGACCGGCGTGGTCTTGCCGCCGATCGAGATCTCGAAGCCGTCGCCAGCCGCAGGTCGATACGCGAGCTGGACCTCGCGATCGCCGTGGTGATAGACGCACGCTTGGTCCGTCGACCGGACGTTACGCCAGCCGGGCGGTGCGAACGCACGCGCGTCTCGGCGGCGCTCGATCGAAGCGAGCGTCGCTGCGATCGCGGCGACGCGTAGGCGATCGAGCCCGGGCTGCGGCGCGGCGAGCTCGCCCGCGTGCTGGTCGAGAAAGTGCGTGTGGAGCTCGCCGCCGAGGAACGCCGGGTGCGCGAGGATCCGCACGAGCAGCTCGCGATTCGTGATCACGCCGGGCAACCACGCCTGCTCGAGCGCGCGAGCCAGCACCCGAGCCGCTTCGCTGCGCGTCGGCGCGTGCGCGATCACCTTGCCGAGCATCGAGTCGTAATGGATCCCGATCTCGGAGCCGGCAACGACACCGATATCGGCGCGTACGGTGTCGGGGATGTCGACCGCATGGAGCGTTCCGGTCGTCGGCAGAAAATCGCGGTCGGCATCCTCGGCGCACAGCCGGACCTCGATGGCCCAGCCACGTGGCGCCGGCGCCGACGCATAGCCGAGCGGCTCGCCGCGCGCGATCCGGATCTGCTCGCGCACGAGATCGAGCCCGGTGATCGCCTCGGTCACGGGATGCTCGACCTGCAGGCGCGTGTTGACCTCGAGGAAGTAGAACGCGCCCGCGGCGGCGCGAGAATCGACGATGAACTCGACCGTGCCGGCGCCGACGTAGCCGACCGCGCGGCCGAGCGCGACCGCGGCTTCGCCCATCGCGGTGCGCAACCGTGCATCGAGCGCGACCGACGGCGCTTCCTCGACGATCTTCTGGTGGCGGCGCTGGATCGAGCACTCGCGCTCGTACAGGTGGACGACGTTGCCGTGAGTGTCGCCGAGGATCTGGATCTCGATGTGGCGCGGCCGCTCGACGTAGCGCTCGA
>JBDUAS010000525.1:0-3012 GCA_040004535.1 Deltaproteobacteria bacterium | reverse complement strand
ACGCCCCTGCTCTTCGAGATCGCCGCGAGGTCCTTCTCCCGCAGGAACGGGAGGAACCGCATCGTCTCGGTCACTGGGGTCTTGGGATTTCTGCACAGCGAGTACTTGATGCCGTAGAGCTTCGTCCACTCGCGCTTCTGCGCGATGTACTTGATCACGTCTTCGGAGAGGCCGGGGTTACTTGCATAACGTGCCGCCTCGAACTCGGTTACGCCAGGGCTCTTGATCGCGGCCACTGCGACCATCCGGATCGGGTCGCGGATCGCCTCGCCGCGGATCACACCATTGCCGAGCTGCGCCGCGCGGATCTTGCCTGGCACCGACAACTTGTTGAACGGCTTGTCTTCTTCGGCGGGCTTTTCGTCCGTGAGCTCCGGTAGGACCTTCTCGGCGTCGCCAACGACGAGATCGTGAACCTCGCCGACCGCGAGCGCAGCGTCGAACAGCGTATCGGCCTCGACGTAGGTCTCGGGCGGTGGCGGGTGGGCCTGCAACGCGCGGGCGATCTCGTCCCACGCGGCGAGGCCCGGCACGCGGACGTCGTTGCGCACGGCGAGCTCGACGACGCGATCGACGGTCGACATCCGTGCGGCCTTGTTCTGGTACATCGCCGCGATGATCTGCGGGTGACGCAGGAGGCGCTGCTCGTTCGTCGCGATCCGATCGACTTCGCGCGCGCCGCCGTTCGCGGCGAGAAAGGCGATCGTCGGATCGGAGATGTTCGGGTTCGCGACCAGCGCCTCGAACGCTTTCGGGTTGTCGCTGACGAGCTGCGCGAACAGATCGAGCACGCGCGGATCGGTGCCGGGGTTCGCGAGCGCGCCCGCGAGTAGCGTGTCGGGAAGCCCCATCGCGGTGGTGCGCGCCGCGGTCGCGAGGTTTTGATCGCCGTCGATCGCGAGCTGGTAGAGCACCGCGAGCTGATCCGCCGGCGGCAACGGCACGAGGCCACGCGACGCCATCATCCGACCGGGCGCAGCGCCGAGCGCTTTCTGCGCCGCCGGCGACAGCTTGGTCACGTCCAGCGGAGTGTGCTCAGTCATGGTTGCGGTGATACAGGATCTTGAGACCCTTCAGCGTCAGGAGGTCGTCGGTCGCTTCGATCGTCTTGGTCTCCGTCGCGATCAGCGGCGCGAGCCCACCGGTCGCGATGCAGCGCGCGGTCCAGTCGACCTCACCGCGGATCCGCGTGACGATCGAATCGACCATGCCGGCGTAGCCGTAGACGAGGCCGGCTTGCATCGAGTGAATCGTGTTGCGCGCGATGATCTTCCCCGGCCGCGCGAGCTCGACGCGCGGCAGCTTCGCGGCGTGCTCGTAGAGCGCCTCGGCGCTGATCTGGATGCCGGGCGCGATCACGCCGCCCATGTACTCGCCCTTCGGGTTGACGACATCCCACGTCGTCGCGGTACCGAAATCGACGACGATGCAGCCGCTCTGGTACTCCTCGAACGCGGCGACCGCGTTGACGATCCGATCGGCACCGACTTCGCGCGGGTTCTCGTACAGGATCGGCATCCCGGTCTTGATGCCGGGCCCGACCACGAGCGCCGGCCCGCCGCAGTGACGCTTGAAGAACTGCTGGATCCCGAACAACGTCGGGGGCACCACCGACGAGATGATCCCGGCGGTGATCGATTTCCACGGGAACCCGTCGAGGTCGAGCAAGGTCTTGAGGAGCACCGCGTACTCGTCGGAGGTGCGCTGGGCGACGGTCTGGATCCGCCAGTGCGCCGCTAGCTCGTCGTCGCGGAACACGCCCAGCACGGTGTTCGTGTTGCCCACGTCGACGGCGAGGAGCGTAGTCATTGTCCTTCGGTGAGATGGTAGCCCACGGCGCCCGGAGCGTAGTAGGCTCGGCCCACTTATGCGGGGATTCCTCAGCTACGTCTGTTTGATCGGTGTCATGGCCTGCGTCGCGTGTGGTTCGTCGGACAAGCCACCCGGGCCGCTCGACCACCACTTCGATGACATGTACATCGCCGCGATTCCGCTCGACCAGAAAGCGAACGTCGTCCAGACGCAGCAGAACTGGAACGTGGCGCGAATGGAGAATGCGAACGCCGAAGCGCAGGTCAAGGAAGCTGACTCGCAGCTCCACGAGGCGCGCAACGACTTCTCGGCCACGAAGCTCGCGGTCGACTCCGCGGCGTCGAACAAGAAGAGCGCCGACGCCTCGGCCGATATGAACCGGATCAACGAAGCGACCAAGAGCCTCGCGACCGCGAAGGACGTCCAGAAGGCGGCCGAAGCGCGCGTCAAATACCTCGAGAGCTACCGCAGCTACCTCGGACGCTACCTGCGCTACACGCAGGAGAACATGTACTTCCAGGAGGCGGCGTACGAGTCCGCCAAGGCCCAGCTCGCGAAGACGAACAACATCGCGCCCAAGGGCGTGACCTACGATTCGTTCCCGAAGCAGCAGGACGGCCGGCACTCGCGCACCGACTCCGCGAAAGCGAAGGCCGAGAACGCGAAGGCGGCGGTGACTTCGCAGCGCGACTCGTGGTTGCAGCTGCAGGGGCAGGCCGACAAAGAGAACGGCCGCGCTGGCGTGTATTGGGATCCGATGGCGCCCAAGGCGGCACCTGCGCCGTCCTCGGCGCCGGCGCCTAGCGCGTCGAACTGAATGAGGCCCGTTGGTAGCCGCCGAACCACAGCCTGAAGAGGCAGCGCGGATCCTCGTCGTCGACGACGAGCGAGTGATCCGCGAGATCCTGGCGGAGTTCCTCACGCTCGAGGGATTCTCGGTCCACACCGTCGAAGACGGAGAGAAGGCGCTCGTCGAGCTCCGGCTCCATCCGTACGACCTGTTGATCACGGATCTCAAGATGCCCCGACTCTCTGGGCTGCAACTGCTCGAGAAGATCGAGGCCGAGCGGCTCGGCGTGCTGACCGTGCTCATGACGGGCTTCGGCACCGTCGAGACCGCGATCGAGGCGATGAAGAAAGGCGCCTACGACTACCTCCTGAAGCCGTTCAAGGTCGAAGAGGTGATCCACGTCGTCGAGC
>JBDUAS010000254.1:0-10126 GCA_040004535.1 Deltaproteobacteria bacterium | reverse complement strand
GCCGACGTTCGACAAGCCGATCGCGACGCGCTCGGCGTGCGGCAAGGTCATGGAGATCCTCTGCAAGAAGATTCCGTGGCTGTTCGGCGGCGACGCCGACCTCGCAGGCTCGACCAAGACGATGGTCGAAGGCGGCAACTACGACCAGGAAGGCAACGGCCGCAACGTGCGGTTCGGTATCCGCGAGCACGCGATGGCCGCGATGGGCAACGGCATGCACTACCACGGTGCGATCCGGCCGTACGTCGCGACGTTCTTCACGTTCAGCGATTACATGCGCCCGTCGATCCGACTCGCCGCGCTCAACCAGCAACCGGCGATCTTCATCTTCTCTCACGACTCCGTCGGCCTCGGCGAGGACGGTCCGACGCACCAGCCGATCGAGCAGATGATGGCGCTGCGCACGATCCCGCACCTCCACATGTATCGGCCCGCCGATGCGAACGAGATGATCGCGGGCTGGAAGTTCGCGATGCAGCGCAACCACGGGCCGACCGGGCTCGTGACCTCGCGCCAGGATCTGCCGATCCTGACGAAGCCGGGCGCACCCGGCGCCGAGCGTGGCGCGTACGTGCTCGCGGATGGCAAGGACGCGATCATCATCGCGACCGGCTCCGAGGTTCACACCGCGATGGAAGCGCGCGCGTTACTCGCGAAGAACGGCGTCGACGCGCGCGTGGTGTCGATGCCTTGCTGGGAGCTGTTCCTCGAGCAGGACGCGGCGTATCGCGAGTCGGTGCTGCCGGCGGCGCGCTGGCAGCGCGTCTCGGTCGAAGCCGGTGTCACGTTCGGCTGGAGCGAGCACGTCGGACCGCGGGGCGCATCGGTCGGCATCGATCGGTTCGGCGCCTCGGCGCCGGGTGAGCTCGCGCTCGAGAAGCTCGGGATCAACCCGCAGCACGTCGTCGAGACCGTGCAGCGCGTCCTGAAGAGCTAGTTACTTCTTCCCGCCGCCGTTCATCGTCAGCGTGGCCTTCGCGACGACCGACTCGCCGGGCCCGATCAGCTGGACGGTGTAGGTCTTGCCAGCGACGAGACCTTCGTCCTCGTTGATCGAGATATCGCCGGTCAGCACGGTGCTCTTGCCGTCGATCCCGTCGAGCGACTGATCGGCGGACAGCTTGCCGTCCTTCATGAACTCGAGCTTCAGCTTGGTGTTGCCGGTCTTCGTGAGGAACGCGGTGTAGTGGAACTGCCAGTACACGACGTCCTCTTTTTTCTCACCCGCGATCTCCTTGAGTGTCGCGGCTTTGATCTTCGCGGTCGTGTCTTTGTCGGTCTTGCCCTCGGGCAGCTCGTCCTTGCTGATCACGAGCTGGCCGCGAAAGTTGGAGATCACGCCACGCGACAGGTCGGCGTTGGCGACGCCGCCAGCAGCCACGAGTGCGGCGAAGACGGCAGCGGACATCGAGGTGCGCGACATGAGTTCCTCCAAAGCGAATTCTATGACGACGACACCGCCGCGGCCCGAAAGTTTCGGGCCCGGCTTCTAACATCGATAACTAGGTATCGGTGTTACTCGGTCGGCGTCTGACCGGAGTTGCCGGTGCCCGCTTCGACGGGCGCGGTCACGGCTTCATTCATCGGCGAGGACGGCATCCCCGTCGACGGGGCGGCCGGCTGTGCGGCGCGCTCGGCTTGACGCTGCGCGCGACGCTCGGGATCCCACGGCTTTCCGTCGGGACCGTTACCGTTTGCGTCCGGGCCGATCGGCTTGCGGGGGCGCTTGCTGCGCGGCGGCAAGGGCTGACCATCCGGGCCGAGACGCGGTGCGCTCGGCTGCTGCGCCTGCTGGGGCATGCCCTCGCCGGGCGCTCCCAGCTGCTGCGGGCGATCGCGGCGAGGGCCGCGCGGACCGCCGCCGCCACCACCGGGACCGCCACCGCCGAAGCCACGCGGGCCACGGTCGTCGCGACGCGGGCGATCTCCGCCCGGGCCGCTCGGGCCACCCGGACCTCCGGGGCCACGACCGCGGTCGTCACGGCGCGGCCGGTCGCCGCCCGGACCGCCGGGACCACGCCCGCGACCGGGACCACGGCCCGGACCACGGCCCGCGCCGGCACTGAAATCGCGCGGCGCCGCCGTCAACTGCCAGCCGATACCGGCGCGCGGCATCTCTCCGCGACCCGGGCGATCGTCGCCGTCGGACTTCGCCTCGGGCTTCGAGTCGCTGAACTTGAGGCTGCCGAGGCCCCGCGGCTTCGGCGGCCCGCGATCGCCACCGAATCCACCGCCACCGCCGCCGCCGCCACCACCACGGCCGCGATCACCACCGCCGCGACCGCCGCGGTCACCACCGCCACGAGCGTCCCGGCGATCGCCACCGCGGCGCTGCGAGCCGGCGACGCGATCGATCACGTAATGAAATTCGCCACGCGAGACCGCGCCGTGCGGACCCTTCTCGCCCTGGAACACGCCGACCCGGCGGACCTGGTCGATGCGATCGCCGATGATGTCGAGCGCCTCGATCAAACGCTGCGCGCGATCAGGTTGAACGCCGACCGCCTCGGACACCGCCTTGACGATCGGGTCATCCTCGGCCGGCGTCGGCGCCGCGGCGCCTTCGGCCTGCATCGGCTCGGGCTCAGCGCCCTCGGCCGATTCGGCGACCACTTCGCCGGCCGATTCGGCGGCCGATTCGGCGGCCACTTCGCCGGCCGACTCGGCGGCCACTTCGCCGGTGTCACCCGCGTTCGGGCCACCTTCGACGGTGGGCGCGTCGTGCTCGGGTGCCGATGGTGGCGCTTCGCCACCATCGCCGAACACCGGCTCGCCGACCGGCGGCGCGGCGGGTGCCGCTGCCGCTGATTCCGACTTGTGAGCCCCACCAGCGGCAGCCCTAGCGGCCGCGGCTTTGCGAAGGGTCAGCGTCGAGAATTCGGTGAGCGTCTTCATGGCAGACTGGCTACACCAAACCCTGCCCAGACGCTAGTAGGTACAGGTGCCTACTAGGCTTGCCGGCGAGACTCGGCTCAGCCGCCGACGCTGCCGGAGGCAGACGCCGAGACCGAGACCGAGACGTTGACGTCCGCGTGGACCTGGGTCGCCGCATTGACGGCTGCCCCGAGTTGACCCGCGATGCACATCGCTTGATCGCCGAACGACTGTACGAACTTCGGGCCCATGTCCTTGAGGTCCGATGCCGTCTTCGCCCACACCGTGACCGCCTCTTGCAGCGGCTTGATCCGAGCGGCGACCGACAGCAGCTTCGGCAGGCCGTCGCGCATCGCCTTCACGGTCATCGTGAGCTTCGTCGTATCGACCGCCGCCTTCGCGTCGAAGTCGATCGAGAGCTCGGGCTCGGTGCACTTCGCATTGACCGACGCGTTGACCGCGCCAGCCGCCTTGCACTCGCCGCCACCACCGGAACCGCCGGTGCCCGCCGACGCGCCACCCGAGCACGCGCCACCGGCGCTCGCCGACGCGCTCGCGTCGACCGTGCACTTCGCCGGCACGTACTTGATCTTGAGCTTGGCGTTCGCCTTGAGCGAGACCTTGAGGTTGTTCTGGTACTGCGTGATCACCTTCGCGCAGATCCCGTTGGTGTCATCGCCCGAGATATCGCCTTCCGGCATCCCGAGCTCCTGGCCCATCATCACGCAGCTCTGCTTGACGATCTTGACCGTCTCGGCCGCGGTGGTCTGCAGATCTTTCGTCGCCTGCAGGAACATCTTCAACTTCGCGCCTGCATCGCTGGCGGCGTAGTTGCCACACGTATTCGGATCGACTTCGCCGGAGGCGCCGCCCGGCACGCTCGGGTGATCGGGAACGCCAGACGGGACATCGTGTCCGCCGGGAAGTTTGTGACCGCAGGCCGCGAGCGAAGCTAGAAGGATGACGGATCCAAGGCGCATGAGTAGAAGGCTCCTCTTGTGTGGTGTCTGGATAACAAAAAGCCGGATGCGGCGCGCGCTATTCGGCTCCAAATATCCCTGCCGCAGCTGATCTAACGATCCGGAGCCTCGGCCCTTACATGCGGATCAATGTTGTGATCGCCAGCCGCGTGCGACGTGGCCGTCGTGCGCGATCGTGCTCGACGGGAACACCAGGCATTCGTGGTCTGGATCGAGCGTGATCGTCGTGACCGTGAACGCCGGCTGGACGACCAGGAGCGACTGCGTCGGCCCGTTATGGAACGTATCGACCTCGACCTCGATGCTGTTCGCGCCGCCGTCACCGAGCGCGACGTGAAATTTACAGCCGCGCGCTGGCGTCGTCGGGTTCGTGATCGCGACGGCGAGGGTGCCCATCGCGCCCACCGACGCTCCCGGGGTGAACGCGGTGTGGACGAGCGGCCAACCCGGCGCACCGGAGCCTTTGATCCACGCGTGGACGTAGTCCGTGAGATCGAGCTGCGTATGGCGCGACAGCGCGTCGACGAGCTCGTCGACCGACAGCGCGTGCGGCGAGCCGAGGACCTCGTGTAGCGCGGCGAGCACAGCATCGCGCGAGGACAGCACCTCGAGCTGGTGGAACAGCACCATCGGTCCGGGTCCGTAGACGTCGGTGTAGTAGTCGAACAGCGATGGCTGATCGAGCGGCACCGGCCAGTACTTCGCGACCTTGCTGTCGGCCTTCCAGATCGCGGAGGTCCGCAGCGCGACCGTCGGATCGGTCATGTCCTCGTAGACGAACGCGAGGTACTCCGCCATCGACTCCTTCCACACGAAGTCGTAGGTCGACGCGATCGTCGTCTGATCGCCGGCCCACATATGGGTCATCTCGTGATCGAGCGTGTGCTGGACCGGGTGCGTGTAGCTGACTTCCTTCGCGAGGTGATCGTCGAGGACGATGTTGCCGGGATGCTCGAAGCCGTTCCAGTAGGTCGGGGCGGTCAGGATGCGAAGCTCGGTGCCATACGGGAACGGTCCGAGCTCGCGCTGCATGAAGTCGAGGAAGCCCGAGTGATAGACGGGATCGATCGCGGCGGCGATCCCGGTTGTCGGCCGATCGTAGACCGTGACGTGAACGCCGGACCACGTGCCCTTGTCGGTCTGGGTCCAGCCGCCCGCGGGGCCCGCGGTGTAGCCGATCAGGCCGAACGTCGAGTACGTCGGACCACCAGGGAGCTTGAAGTCGCAGATCGTTTCGGTCGGGCTCTTGTCGGTGACGTCGCCGGGGCAGCGCAAGATCGTGTCGGCGGTGTGCGTGACGTCGAACGTGTAGGTCGCGAATTGATCGGGGCGGTTGTCGCACGGCCCGAACTGATCACAGCCGTTGACCCAGCTGACCAGATACGTGAGCTTGTTGCCGTCGACGTCGTTCGAGACCGAGAACCCGACCTGGCTGGTCTCGAGCGTCTTCAGCGGCACCGTGTCGTCGGCTTCGATCGTGAACGTCTTGCCTTGGTCGACGCCGCTTCCGCAGATCGTGATCGTCTGATCGGCGTTCTGAGTCCCATCACCTGGTTGGCCATCGAATCCGACCGCGGTGAGTGCATCGGCGCGAAACGGCAGCGTGATGCAGTCGCCCGCGACATCGGCGACGAGCGTGACCTTCGAGTGCGCGGCGCGCGTGTCGAGATCGAGCGTGAGATCGTAGTGCGTGGCGTGCGCGGTGATCGTGCCCGTCGGTCCGGCATCGCCGCCGCCACAGGCGACGACCCCAGCGGTGACCAGAAACGAGCAGAGCAGGGCGCGGCGCATGCCCACTCGCGTAACACGGATCAGCGGAACTTCGCGCGTGCAACGGTCACAGCGCCGGACCCCGACGGCTCGGCGGTCGGCGTCACGACGGGCCGCGCCACGGTGACGCGCACGTCCATCTCGAGCTCGTCGCGCAACAGGTCGACCTTGCGGAGCAGGCGCGGATCGTCGCGGGTCGGCCCGTCGCGGACGACGAGGTCGAGCATGATCGCGTCGCCCATCCGCGTGCACACGACCTGCTCGACGCGCGAGCGGTGATCGGTATCGAGCCCGTCGGCGACCCGCAGCAGCGCCGTGAGCTTGCGCGCGATCCCGCGCTGCTCCTTCGACAGCGGCGACGCGTCGATCAGCTCCTTCGCGCGCTTCGCATCCTTGCGATGGGTGCGCGCCATCAGGGCGACCATCTCGCGGCCGGTGTCGTCGAGGCCGGGGATCCGGCCCCAGCGGATCATGTACTCGCTGTGCTTGTGGTGGCCGCGCTGATTCACGACCTCGCCGACATCGTGGAGCAGCGCCGCGACCTCGAGCAACACCCCCATCGCATCGGGGACGCCGTGGACATCGCGGAGCTGGTGGAACAGCGCGCGCGCCAACAGGCGGACGTGCTCACCGTGCGTGGTGTCGTGATCGACGCGGTTCGCGAACCCGCGTGCGGCGGTCAGCAACGCCTTGTCGTGGGCGCCCTCGGACTTCGCCTGCTCTTCGCGTGCGGTCTCGGCGAGCTCGATCAGCACGCCCTCGCGGACGCCGACGCCCGGTGCGATGAAGCGCTGGAGGCCGAGCTGGCGCGCCGCGGTCGCGAACACCAGGCCGGCGATGCCGATCACCTCGGCGCGGTCGCGTTTGATCCCGAACTTCTGGATCCGCTCCTCGACGGTCGCGCCGACCAGCGAGGGCAGCCCCTTCTCGAGATCCACGAGATCGAAGCTCGGCATCGCGCTCTGATCGCCGAAGATCTTCGCGAGCGCCTCGGCGTTACCGCCGGTGATCGCGGCGAGCGGCGCTGCGTTCGAGCTTCGCGCGATCTGCTGCATCAACGTCGCGGTGTAGCGGCGCACCATGCCGGCCTCGGCGTCGCCGATCGCGTCGTGGAGACCGAACGTCTCGAGCAGCCGCACGGTACCGACCGGTAGCGATGTGCCGCGCCACGCGGAGCCGACGCGCAGGTTGACCTCGAGGCTGCCGCCGCCGAGATCGAGGATCGCGCGCGGCGTCTGGTTCTGACCGAACGCCTGCATCACCGACTTGCGGACGAGGCGCGCTTCCTCCTCGCCCTCGATCACTTCGAGCTCGATGCCGGCCTCGTGATAGAGCCGGTGAAGCAGCACGTCGCGGTTGCTCGCGTTGCGGACCGCGCTCGTCGTGATCGCGCGGTAGATGCCGACCTGGTGGTGATCGAAGCGCTCGCGGAAGTGGACGAACGCAGCGACTGCCGCGTCGATCGTCGCTTCTTCGAGCGTGCCCTGCGTGAACGCGTTGTGGCCGAGCCGCACCGGGATGCGCTCGGCCTCGATCCGCACGAGCTCGGTGCCGACCAGCTCGGCGACCACGACACGGATCGCGTTGGAGCCGGCGTCGATCGCCCCGAGCCGGGTGCGCGTTACCGCCATTGATCGTCAAGCTATCACGTCCGCGCGAGAGGACGATCTCGGAGTGATCCCTAGGCCGAGCGCGGAGCTCTCGCCAGCGTCAGCTCTTCTTCGCAGGCGGCTTGTTGCTGCCCTTGCCGCTACCACCACCCGGCGGCATGTCGGGCTTATCGGGCCCCGCGTTCTCCGGGATCTTGATCTTGTCGGTGAGTGACACACCCGACAGCACCTCGACGTTGATGCCGTCCGACAGCCCGAGCTTGACGTCGTGCTTCACGAACGTTTGCGGCGTGGTCTCGATCTCGACGAACGGCTTCGAGTCCTTGTCGTACTGGACGAGCGCCTCGCGGATCGCGAGCACGTGCGGCTTCTCGTCGAGCACGATATCGGCGTTCGCCGAGTAGCCGGCGCGGATGTACTGGTCTTGCTTCTGCACGATCGCCGCCTTGATCTCGAACTGGATCGCGCCGTCGATCTCCTTGCCCTGTGGCGCGATGTACTCGAGCTTGCCCTCGAACGTGTCCTTCTCGATCGCGCCGACCTTGATCTGGAGCTTCATGCCCTCCTTGATCTTCGCGACCTCGGACTCGTCGACGTGCCCGTCGAAGATCATGTCGTTCATGTTCGCGATCGTCGCGATCGTGGTGCCGGGGTTGAAGCTGTTCGCCTGGATCACCGAGTAGCCGACCTTCACGGGCACGTCGATCACCATGCCCTCGACCGTCGCGGTGACGTTGAGCGTCGAGCCCTTCTGGCCGTGGGTCTGACCCTCCTTGACGATCTGGAGGTTCGATCCGGCGGTCTCGGCCTGCGCCTTCGCGAGCGCGTAGTCGGTGCGGAACTTGAACAGCTCGGTCTCCGACACCACACCTTGCTTGAACAGACCCTCTTCACGATCGAGCTCGCGCTTCGCATTCTCGGCCGTGATCTGCGCGGTGCGCACGCCGCTCTCCGCGGAGTTCACGGTCGGCGCGTCGGGAATGATCGCGACCTTGCCGAGCTGGTCGCCCTGCTTGACGAGCTTGCCTGGGTCGACGTCGAGCTCGGTCAAGATGCCGGTGATCTTCGGCTTGATGTCGACCGACTGGCGCGGCACGACCGAGCCCGTCGCGACGGTCTTCTTGCGGATATCGATCGTCTGCGCGCTCTCGGTCTTGAACACGACCGGCTTCGCCTGGCTCTTCTTGTACAGATAGAAGAACGATCCCAGGATCGGGATACACGCCAAGAGGATCAACAGGCCCATCAGGATGCGTTTCATAAGTCCTCTACTCGGTGCGCAGTGCCTCGATCGGCTTGATCGAGGCGGCGTGAAGGGCGGGGATAAGGCCGGCGAGTGCGGCGAAGAACACGAGGAAGCCAAGCGCGTACGCGACGGTGTCGAGGCCAACGGTCGGAGGGCCGAACGGTGAATCGACCGCCTTCTGGAGCGCCGAATCGGCGAGAGACAGGATCGCGGTACCGAATGCGATACCGATCATCCCGGCGATCGAGGTCAGCGCGATCGTCTCCATCAGCACCATCTGGACGACCGACATCGGTGTGGCGCCGAGTGCTTTGCGTACGCCGAACTCCTTCGTCCGCTCCTTGACGGTGATCAACATGATGTTCGACACGCCGACGATGCCGGCGAGCAGCGTGAAGCCACCGACGACCCAGCTGAGCAGCCACAACACGAAGAACACGGTCTCGAACTTGCCGAACAAGACGAACAGGTTGAACGCGCCGATCGCGAGCTTGTCATTCGGATCGACCTTGTGGACCTTCATCAGCGCCTGGCGAACGTCGTGCTCGAACGTCTCGCCGTCGGTGCCCGGCGCGGCGGTGAGCGCGAAGAAGTGGACGGTGTCGCCGAGGTGGAACGACCGGCGGAGCGTCGTGAACGGCGCGTAGATCGAGTGCGCGTCGCGGTCGCCTTGCTGACCCTGGCGCTCGGTCTTGATCACGCCGACGACCTGGAAGTAGACGCCGCTGATCTTGATGTACTTGCCCATCGGGTCCTCGCCGTTGAACAGCTCGTCCATCACGGCCTGACCGACGACCGCGACCTTGCGGTTACCGTCGATGTCCGCCTGGTTGATGAAGCGGCCCGCGAGATACTTGAACGAGACGATCTTCGAGAACGCGGGAAGGTCGCCGAAGATGTTGTAGCTGCCGGTCTGGCTCTCGTACGAGACCACGTTGCCGCCTTGCCAGCCGCCGAGCTGGACGCGCGGCGCTACGAACTCGACGCCCGGCAAGTGGCGGAGCGCTTCGATGTCCTCGGTCTTGAACCGGATCTGGCGCCCGGGCTTCAGACCTTCGTACGCGAGCGTCGTGGTCTGGCCCCAGCAGAACATCATGTTCGTGGCGATGCCGGCCATGTTGCGCTTCGTCCCGCTCTGCATCGCGGAGCCGAACGCGAGCATCACGATCAGCATGAAGATGCCCCACATGACGCCGAACGCGGTGAGCCCGGTGCGCAGCTTGTTCGCCCTCAGCACCGCCCAGATCTCGAACCAGTTATCGCGGTCGAAGAGGGTCATTGGTCGCGCAGCGTTTCGATGGGGTTGACGCGAGCCGCGCTCTTCGCCGGGACAAACCCAGCCAGCGCACCTGCGATGACGAGCCCGACCGCGGCCGCGATGCCGGTCCCGATCTTGATCGACGGATTCTCGATCATGTCGGTGTGGATGAACGAGGACAGCGCGCTCAGCGTGACGACGCCGGCGGAGAGGCCGAGTAATCCGGCGACGCTGGTCAGGAACACCGCCTCTTGCACGATCATCGCGATGATCGACTGCGGCGTCGCGCCGAGCGCCTTGCGCACGCCGATCTCCTTCGTTCGTTCCTTGACGGCGATCATCATGATGTTCGACACGCCGACGACGCCGGCCGCGAGCGTGCCGAGGC
>JBDUAS010000524.1:0-3016 GCA_040004535.1 Deltaproteobacteria bacterium | reverse complement strand
CGTACGGCACGCACGGCCACGAGTACTCGTTCTACTTCCCGCTGCCGGGTCGGTTTTCGCACTTCCCGGTCCACGTCAGCCGGTTCGATCAGGTGATCGCTGCGGCGCCGCCGCACGTGATCGAGGTGACCGCCGGCGGTGAAGTCGCGGATCCGACGTCGTGGGCATACCTCTCGCAACACGGCTCGCTCGCCGACGTCGTCGCGTATCTCGCCACCGCGAACCTGGCGGCGATCGACATCTCGAAGGCGCTGTGGCGACTCCGCGAGCGCACGGCGTACATCCAGATCATCGCGGCGCTCGAACAACGCCGCGTCTACGACGCCGACGTCTGGGGCTACGCCCTGCTCCACCGCGACACGCCACGGATCCGCGCATGGCTGCGCGCCGAGCCCGACCGCCTCGGCGAAGCGGGCCCGGTGCGCGAGATGATCGGGTCTGATGCCGAAGACGTCGGCCTCTACGAGCACCTCGAGTACGCGCCGCTCGTCAACGCACGTGCGCACAAGCTCGGACCGAAGCTGCGCATCCTCAACGACGGGTTCGCGCAGCAGTACCGCGCGTTCCTCGAGATCGTCGCGCATCGCCCGGCACCCACCGGCGAGGACTTGCTCGCCGCCGCGAGCTACTTCACGGCCCAAGATCGCGCCGATGCGGCGCTGTACACGCTCGCCCGCGTGACGCCGGCGACGGTGACGGAGCACCTGCAACTGGACTACCTCGCGGCCTATGCGGCGTGCCTGACCGGGGAACCTGTGCGAGCCCGCGAGATCGCGCAGCGCTGGCGCGACTATCCGGTCGACCGCTGGCGCACGAAGTTCTCGGCGCTCGCGGCGATGCTCGACGAGCTCTCCGGTGCGAGCGCGCAGGTGGTCGATCCGCGCAGCCGCGATCAGCAGCAAGCCGAGCTCGCATCGCGTCAACCTGCGTTCGAGCTCGCGGTCGACAAGGACGGCGTCGTGATCCAGCAGCAGCACGTCGCCGCGCTGGAGCTGCGCTACTTCGAGATGGACGTCGAGCTTTTGTTCTCGCGCCAGCCGTTCGTGCAGAGCGACGTGTCGCGGTTCTCGTTCATCGAGCCCGGTCACCGCGAGCAAGTCACGCACCCCGCGCCGGAGCAGCGCGTGCCGTGGCCGGCCGAGCTGCGCGGCAAGAACGTCGTGGTCGAGGCGGTCGGCGCCGGCCTGCGTAAGGCCCGGATCCACTACGCGAATGACCTCGCCACGAGTGTCGCGCATCAATATGGCCAGCTCCGCGTCCAGCGGGCGTCCGATCGAGCACCGCTGCCGGCCAGCTACGTCAAAGTCTATGCGCGCCGACACGATGGGACCGTCGGATTTTACAAGGATGGCTACACCGACCTCCGCGGCTGGTTCGACTACGCGACGCTGTCGACGACCGACCTCGACCGGGTCGAGCGGTTCGCGCTGCTGGTCGCGTCGGATCGAGCTGGCTCGGCGATCCTCGAAGCCGGGGTCCCGCCGAGGTAGAGTTCCCTCGTGATCGGTCAGGTCGTCGGCAAATACCAGCTGCTCGACAAGATCGGTGAAGGCGGGATGGGCACGGTGTATCGCGCCGAGCACACGGTGCTCGGCAGTCCCGCGGCGGTGAAGGTGCTGCTGCCGATGTGGACCCAGGACGAGATCGTCGTCGATCGGTTCTTCCACGAGGCGAAGGCCGCGAGCGCGATCCACCACGTCGGCATCGTCGACGTGTTCGACTTCGGCCGGCTGCCGAACGATCAGGCCTGGATCGCGATGGAGTTCTTGCCCGGCGAGAACCTCACGCAGTTCCTCGCGCGCTCGGGCGGCCGGTTGGATGCCGCGGTCGCGCAGATCATCGGCGCACAGATCCTCGGCGCGCTCGATGCGGCGCACATCAGCGGCGTGATCCATCGCGACCTCAAGCCCGACAACATCGTGATCGTTCGCGATCCGAGCGCGCCCGGGGCGGTGCGCGTGAAGATCCTCGACTTCGGAATCGCGAAGCTCGGCGCCGATCGGTTCGGCGCGAAGATGGAGACCAAGGGCGGCACGATCCTCGGCACGCCGGCGTACATGGCGCCGGAGCAGTGCCGCAACATGACCGCGATCGATGCGCGCGCGGATCTGTACGCGCTCGGCTGCATCCTGTTCGAGCTACTCACCGGGCGGCCGCCGTTCCTCGCCGAGACTGGTGTGGCGATCGTGCGGATGCACCTCGACGAACCGCCGCCGCGCGTCGTCAACTACGCGCCGCACGTCGCGGGCGAGCTCGACGGGTTGATCGCGAAGCTGCTCGTCAAATCGCCGGAAGATCGGATGCCGTCGGCGGCGTACGCGCTCGCCGCACTCGAGCGGATCTCGCTGCCCCCGGTCGGCGATGTTCACGTGCTCGTGGCCCCGCGCGTCGCTGCAGGCGCGCGAGAGCAACGGACCGAGCTCCTCGAGCACCCCCTGGGGGCGCCGCCGTCGAAGCAATTCCCGATCGTCGTCATCGTGATCGCGGTGTTGATCGCAGCCGCCGCGGTCGTCGGTATAGGCCTCTACGCCTGAGCGGCCTGAACGGGAGCCGAGAGCTCGCGCGCCGCGTGTACGATCGCCATCGAGATCGCGGTCTCGACATCCGGTGCGTACGCGACCTTGCCCGGTTCGCGCTTGATGCCCGCGCGCTCGAACATCGCGCCGACCTCGGGCTTCAGGCCGCTGAAGATTACCTTGATCTTGGAACGGCGTAGTCGATCGAGCACGGACTCGAGCGCGACGAGGCCGGTCGCGTCCATGGTCGGCACGTGCTGCATGTCGAGGATGTAGGTGTGGTCGTTGCGATCGCCGACGGTGTGGATCGCTTCCATCGCGGACTTCGCTGCACCGAAGAACAGCGGGCCCGCGAGCTCGTAGACTCGCACGCCAGGTGGAACCTCGATCTTCAGATCGCTCTCGGTCTCGAGCTCCACGTTCGTCAGCACCGACATCCGGCGCATGAACAGCAGCGCCGCGAGCACGACGCCCACGGTCACCGCGATCACCATGTCGAA
>JBDUAS010000523.1:0-3028 GCA_040004535.1 Deltaproteobacteria bacterium | reverse complement strand
CGACGTAGACCCGAGTGCGTTTGTCGCGGATGCGTGCGCGCGCGTAGACCTGGAAGCGCTTCGTTCCATCCTCCAACTTCCGGACCGTGATCATGGCAGGAGGCTACGGCATGGGTACGACGGGGGCGGTGTAGAAACGGTGTAGAAACGAGAAATCGCGAATCGGCCGCGCCCCTCACGAGCTCTTCGGCGGCAGCGGCACGAACTTGCTCACGCGCCGTTGATACTGCCGATACGCCTCGCCCTTGCTCTGGATCGCCTGTCTCTCCGTCGGTGGAATCCCGATGACGCCGAAGATCGTCGCGAAGATGATCGCTTGGCCGGCGAGTGCGATCCATCCGCCGGCGAACGCTAACCCGTAGACCGCAAACCCGACCCACACGCACCACTCGAAGAAGTAGTTCGTTCGATCGAATCGTGCCTACTTCGGCAGCATCGGGCACGAACCTGAGTAGGAGGCCCGCAACAGACATCTGCCGCGATCGAGTGGGAATCTTCAATCGGTGGGCGCGAGCCTCACGGCGGTTTGCTGTCCCTCGTTCCAGCCGATCGTGAGGATCTGGTTTGGATCGCCGGCCAAGCTTCCTACGCGTTCGACCGTGAACGTGCAGGGGCTGACGTTCGTCACCTGCCTCCCGTGACACGTGTCATTACTGACCTGGTATGGCGCCGCGACCATCACCGTGTCGATGAAACGAGGACTCCCGCTGGGGTCGGAGATCGTGAACGGGATTGCCTGATCCGACGCGAACATGACGACACCGCTCGGCGCAACCGCGATCGGCGGACCGTCGTCCTGGTAGCCCACCGACAACGGCACCAGGAGCGGGGTGACATTCGGGGTCTGCGCCGTCAAAGTCGCGCTGGTATCTCTACCCGTCGATAGCGCGCGGACATCGATCCAGCAACCGGCACCATCGGCCACCGGAGCTGCACAGCCATTCGACCCGAGCTCGAACGCCGCCGCATCCGCCCCCGTGATCGCAAAGTCGATGTTCGGGAGATCCGTGTGCGTTCCATTGTAAATCTCGAGCAAGAGGTCAGTCGGCGGTCCGTGGAGCTCGGCGCCGATGACCTGTCCGGTTCGTCCGGTTCCTGCAGCTACGGACAGCCGCGGTGTCGAGATGGTCGAGACAGTGCCCGTGAGCGAAGCGTCGGCCCCGTCGACGTCGAGCATCGCGGCCCGCCCGAGCCCGTCCAGACCGCCCAGCATCACGACCGTGATCGCGCAGCTGCCAAGCGCCGGAATGTCCGCGCATGTAGAGCTCGTGATGTGGAAACCGTCGTAGTTGAGCGTGTTGCGAAGCGTGGCCTTCGGGTGCTGCTCGACCGCCGTGGTGTTCTGGATCGAGAATGCGAATGGATCGCTATCCACATCCGAGTACATCGTTTGGAAGCTCTGCGTCGTCGGCGAGATCGTGAGCGCGACCTGAGCAATCCCGTCGATCGGAATCCAATTGCCGCCGAGCTCGAGCGTTCCCATCGTATCGCCGAGTTCCTTTGGCGTGAACGCGATGGTCGTCGTGCCGCTCGATCCCGGCGCGAGCGCATCGCAGTCGTTGTCCTGGATCGCGAACTCGGGCGACGTGAAGTCGCCGAATTTCACGTTCTCGCCGAAGCCGAACGCGTTTGGGTTCGTCGCCGTGATCGTCGCAGTCGCCGTCACGCCAATGGGCGAGCTGAAGTGTAGATCGTCGGTCGAGAGGTGAATGGGAGCACCACCGTGCCTGGACCGCCAGCGCCGTTGCAGCCCGCCAGCACCAACCCCGCGAGACCGACGCGAAATAGCATCGGCGGAAGCTATCACGCACCCTTGGGCGGCATCGGCACGAACTTGCTCACGCGCCGCTGATACTGCCGATACGCCTCGCCCTTCGACTGGATCGCCTGCCTCTCCGTCGGTGGAATGCCGGTGACGCCGAAGATGCTCGCTAAAATGATCGCTTGCCCTACGAACGCGATCCATCCACCGGCGAACGCGAGCCCGTAGAGCGCGAAGCCGAGCCAGACGCACCACTCGAAAAAGTAATTGGGGTGACGCGAGTAGCTCCATAGCCCGGTGTCGCAAACCTTGCCGCGGTTCGCGGGGTCGCGCTTCCAGCGCGCGAGCTGAGCGTCGGCCATCGCTTCGCCGAAGACTCCGCCGAGCGACATCATCACGCCGAGGATCCGCAGCGCGCCGTTGTCCCAGGCCTCGGTCACGAACGGGACGACGAAGCCGATCGAGAGCAACGCTGCGAGCGCGGCTTGGGCCTGGAAGAAGACGAAGAACCGTTTGTTCGCGCGCAACGCCCAGCGCTGGCGCAACGTGACGTAGCGGCCTTCTTCGGTGCCGGTCGCCGCGCCGCGGGTCACCAGATACGAGGCGAGCCGCGTGCTCCACACGACGACGACGAGACCGATCGGCAGAAAGCTCAAGCGAGAGGTCGCCGCAGTCGCACCGAATAGCGCGGCCACCGCGGTGAACGACGCCGCCCAGCCGACATCGACGATGCCGGCGTTGCGGGTGCGCTCCTGGACGAACCACAGTACGAGCTGGATCACGGCGCACACGAGCCACGCTTCACCGAGACGTACGAGCACGGAGCCGATCATGGAGTCGCCTTCGGCAACACGATCACGAACGAGCGGTCACCGCGCTTGAACACGTGGAACTTGGTATCCGCGTGCTGGACGAGCGGGAACCAGGGTTGCTTCTGGATCGTCTCGTCGGGCGCCGCGAGCTCGGGCGCCATCAGATCGATCTCGACGAAGTGTTGCTGCGTGACGTCGTCGACCTTCGCGGCGTAGCTCCAGCTCTCGACGCCGGCGGTCGGGAATCGATCGTTGTGGAGCGCGCCGCCGTAGACGGCGACCCACGGCCGATGGTTCGGCTCCTTGTCGCGGTGGAGCACGGCCTCGGCGGCGATCCGGCCGAGCTCGCGCGTCTCGAGGTCGAGCATCGCGGGCGTGTCGATGGGCTTGCCGGGTGGGGCGATCCGCGCGTAGTCGCCGCACGTCACGCGCATCGCGTGCGGCTGGATCTGCG
>JBDUAS010000522.1:0-3037 GCA_040004535.1 Deltaproteobacteria bacterium | reverse complement strand
GATCGGGATCGGGATCGGGATCGGGATCGGGATCGGGATCGGGATCGGGATCGGGGTCGGGTTCGGGTGACGAGCAGATCGTGGCTACGAATCTGATCGAGGATCTGGATGCCGACACGTTCAACGGCGTCACGTGGACGAACCAGATCAGTGGCCACGGCGACAACGTCACCGCATCGGCCGCGATCGCGAAGATGCCGAACGCCGCGAACGGTCACGACGCGGTGATCCTGACCGGCAACCTCAAGCTCACCGGCAGCAACACGACCGCGTTCGCGCCGCTCATCAACGGCGATGGCATGGCGTACTTCGCAGTCGTGAGACCCGGCACGCAGCGCGCCACCGGCCAGGTCGATCGTAATCAGATATTCGGCACGATCCACGAGGGCGGAAACTTCAGCGGTTTCACCGCCGGCACCGATCTCGCGGACGAGCCGTACACGATGATGCGGCCGACGACGAACGAATTTCTGGCCCAGACCAACGTTGGCGAGTCGAACACGTGGGTCGTGATCGCCGGTCGGCTCGACGCCGGCACGAACGGCAACAAGAAGTCGACGGTCTACATCAACAGCACGAGCGCGAAGGCGACCGCGATGTTCATGATCGCCGGCGACTCGCAGATCGGCGCCCTCACCGTCGGCGCAGAGCGCACGCTCGGCACCGAGTTCTGGACCGGCCAGATCGCGCGCATCCTGATCTACGACGGCCCGATGACCGACAACGACTTCGCGACGACCGGACGCGCGCTCGGCGAGCGCTACGCCATCACGACATCGTTTTGATACGGCGCCGTTAGACGCCGGGGCGATAGATCCGGAACGGTCGCACCGTCTGGAAGAACCCGATGTCGAGCATCGTGCCGCTCGCACCGTCGGCGAACGTGCACGCGCCGTCGAACTGGCTCGCGGCGAGCTCGCTCGCGACGACGGCGCGGCCCTGCCCGTCTCGCTTCACCTTACCGGTGGCCGGATCGTCGATCGCGAACACCATGCAGCCGCGATAGCCGGTGCTGTCGCTCGGCGTCGCGACGACGTACTCGGTTCCGTTCTCGACGTAGAGGTCGGCGCCGTTGAGGCCGGCAGGATATTCGCTGCACGCGGAGTCATCGGCGCGGAGCAGCGTGCCGACCGATGCCCAGCTCGCGCCGTGGGTCGTCGAGCGCAGCAGCTCGATCCGGATCTTCACGGTGGCACCATCGAGGTAGGCGCAGCCGACCGCGAGGTCGATCGCGCCCGGCAACCAGATCGCGCCAGGCTCGGTCAGCGCGAGGCAGTCCTGGGTCGTGCCCGGCAGCGTCGTCGCGTTCACGACCGCGCCGGTCGACGAGTACGCGGAGGGTGAAGTCCAGCCGATCAGCTTCTGCGGCGCGGTCCACGGGCCTTGCGGCTGCGCGGCGGTCTGTAACGTGATCGTGCCGTACGAGTAGTGGAGCGCGACGTTCGGCCCGACCAGGTAGCGATGCGCGAACAGCTTCCACTTCTTCGCGGCGTCGGGTTCGTCGGCGTCGTAGATCAGCGACGAGACCTCACTGATCAAGTTGCCAGTGCACGTGCCGCCCGGGCACTCGGTCATGTTCGTGGTCGTCAGCGTCGTTGCCTCGGGCGTGTTCGCCTCGGCGACGAGCGTCCACGTCGTGCCGTGATCCACGGACACGGCGATGTGCGTGCGGATCGTCTGCTGATCCGGCACCGCCGAGTACGCCATCGCGCCGCCACTCGCATCGGCGGGATAAACCAGTGACGGATCGAAGATCCCCATCGCGGGTGTATCGCCGGCGACCGTGACCTCGGTCGCGTGCGCGAGATCGATCGTCGAGATCGCCGGGCAGAACGGGGCGTCGGGAATCACTGCATCGACCGCAGGCGCCGCGTCGATGTGGACCGCCGCGTCTGAATTTCCGCCGCTACCGCTGCCGCACGCGCAGCAAGCGACGCAGATTCCAACGAACGCGCGCATCCTGCCTGACTAGAGCAAGCCGCGCGCCACTATCGGAACAGCTGGCCGCGCAGCTCGGGCGCCGGCCGCGCGATCACTTCGAGCCCGACGAGCCGCGTATCGGCCGCAGCACGCGCCGCATCGGCGGCCGCTTCGATCGCATCGAGCGAGCCGGTCAGCGTGAAGTACGCCTTGCCGGCGAGATCGATCGCGAACCGCACGTCGCGCACGACCACCGCCGCGATCTTGCACGCGGCATCGGCGGCCGCGATCGCAGCGCACACCGTCGAGGTCTCGATGATCGCGACGGCTTCTGCCTCGTCATCGCCGGACCAGTCGATCGGCTGGAGCGACGCGTCGAGCATCGGCCACACCTGGTCATCGGCAGCGGGTAGCTCGACCTGATCCAGGATCAGCGTGTCCGCGATCCGCTTCGCCGCGCCGAGCGCTTCCTCGACCTCGGCGACGCCGCCCTCGAACATCACGAGGTGCTTGCCGCCGGAGACCGCGCGCGAGTGCAGCAGCACCGCCGGCGCGCGCTTCAACCCCGCGTCGGCGGCGACGATGCCGCGCGCGATCGTCGAGACCTCGAGGACCCCGAGCGCGGGTCCGCGACTAGACAAACCGGAACGCCTCGTGGAGCGTGCAGCGGCGTTCGCGCGTGAAGTGGAGCGCGGTGGTGAGGCCTTCACCGGTCGGGCTCGCGATCGTGAACGACGTGTAGCCCTCGCCGCCGAGGCCGAGACCGGCGTACGACGCTTCGTTCTTGACGAAGATCGAGCAATTGCACATCCGCGCCATCGCCGCCATGTTGTCGATGTTCGTCGAGTGCATCGTCGCGGTGTGATGGAAGCCGTGCTCGACGCGCAGCCCGGCTGCGATCGCATCGGCGGCGTCACGCGCGCGGAACAGCGGGATCACCGGCATCAACAGCTCGTGCTGGACGAACGGGTGCTGCTCGTCGACTTCCATCATCAACAACTTCAGATCGTGGCCGTGGCCGCTGATCCCGATCGCCTTCGCGATCACGCCGGCGTCCTTGCCGACCCAGTTCTTGTTGACGTGATCGCCCTCGAGCACGACCTTCTCGAGCTCCTTG
>JBDUAS010000521.1:0-3043 GCA_040004535.1 Deltaproteobacteria bacterium | reverse complement strand
GCAAAGAAGCGAAGGAGATGCTCGGTCGTACACCGGGCAACATCGTCGCGATTCGACCGATGAAGGACGGCGTCATCGCAGACTTCGAAGTCACCGAAGCGATGCTGCGCTACTTCATTCAGAAAGCACATCAGCGGCGCACGCTCGTGCGTCCGCGCGTGATCGTCAGCGTGCCGTCGGGGATCACCGAGGTCGAGAAGCGCGCGGTGCGCGACTCGGCGCTCGCGGCCGCAGCGCGCGAAGTCTATTTGATCGAGGAGCCGATGGCGGCCGCGATCGGGGGTGGTCTGCCGATCACCGAGCCGACGGGCAACATGATCGTCGACATCGGTGGTGGCACGACCGAGGTCGCGGTGATCGCGCTCGCGGGTGTGGTGCTGTCGAAGTCGATCCGCGTCGCCGGCGACAAGATGGACGAAGCGATCGTCCAGTACGTCAAGCGCAAGTACAATTTACTGATCGGCGAGCGCACCGCCGAGATCATCAAGAAAGAAATCGGCTCGGCGTATCCGCTCGAGGAGCCGATGACCGTCGAAGTGAAGGGTCGCGATCTCGTCGCCGGCGTACCGAAGACGTTGATGGTGAACTCCGACGAGATCCGCGAAGCGCTGCAGGAGCCGGTCAACGCGATCGTCGATGCAGTGCGCTCGGTGCTCGAGCGGACGCCGCCGGAATTGTCGGCCGACATCGTCGACAAGGGCATCGTGCTCTCCGGCGGTGGCGCGCTACTCAAGAACCTCGACGTGCTCCTGCGCGAGGAGACGGGCCTGCCGGTGATGGTGTGCGAGAACCCGCAGCTCGCCGTCGTGCTCGGCACCGGCAAGGTGCTCGACGAGCTCTCGCTGCTGCGCGAGATCGCACTCCGGTAGTCGATCATGACGTTGCGGCGCCGCCTCGTGGATTGGTCGCTCGCGGGGCTCTTGGTCCTGTTGCCGGCGCTCGTTCTCAAGGCCTCGCTCGCGCGCGGCACGCCGTCGGGGCTCGACGAAGCGCTCCTGCGGATCACCGCGCCGCTCGAAGCGGGCGTGTCGTGGGTCGTCGAAGGCGTCGGCGGGTTGTGGAATCGCTACGTCGCGCTCGTCGGCGTCGAAGCCGAGAACCGCGAGCTCCGCGAGGATAACGACAAGCTGCGCAAGCAGCTCGCGACGACGACGCGCAAGGCGTTCGATATCGAGGCGCTCGAGGATCTCGCGGTCGTCAAGCGCCGCACGCCCGCCGACACGCTCGGTGCGCGCGTGATCGGTGCGCCGGTATCGCCGCAGTTCCGCGTCGTGCGGATCCGGATCGATCGCGGCGAGCACGATGTCGCGCCGGGCATGCCGGTGATCACTGGGACGGGCCCGGTCGGCCGGATCGACAAGGTCTACGGCGACTACGCGGACGTCACCCTGATGAGCGATCCGAGCTCGTCGATCGAGGTCGTGATCCCACGCACCGGCGGCCGCGGCATGCTGACCGGCCTGGGCCGACCCGATTCGTACGCGTGCACGATCGGCTGGCTCGAGAAGCAGACGAACCCGACCGCGAAGGTCGAGGTCGGCGACGAGATCGTGACGAGTGGCCTCGGCGCATCGTTCCCGCCCGGCTTGGTCGTCGGCAAGGTCTCGAAGGTCGCGCGCGACGACGGCATGTTTCAGCGCGTCGAGGTCGAGCCCGCGGTCGACGTCTCGCGCGTGCGCGCCGTCGAGGTGCTGCTCGCGCCGCCGCCGCCGCCGGATCCCGACGCGAAGACGAAGAAGCGCAGCGAGCCCGCGTTCGGAGGGCGGTCGCTTTGAGGACCGCCACCATCGTGTTGGTCGCCTACTTCTCGTGCGTGATCCTCGGCGCGGTGTGGCGCCTGACGCCGTGGGCGATCCACGACGCCGTGCCGGATCTCGGCGCGCTGACCGCCGCGTACCTCGGCCTCACCGCGCGGCGTAACGTCGCGCCGGCGGTCGGTGGTTCCGTGGTGCTCGGCTACTTGCTCGATCTGATCTGCGGCGCGCCACCCGGCCTCGTCGCACTCGTGCTCGCGCTGACCTCGATCATCGCGCGCGCGGTGCAACAGCGGATCTACGTGCGCGGCGCGACGATGACGATCGCGTACTCCGCGTTCGTCGCGCTCGTCGCCGGCATCCTCGCGATGTTCGTGCGCGGGCTCTACCACGTGCCGTCGGCAGCGATGTCGATCGAGCTGCGCCACCTCGCGCTCGTCGCGGTCGCGACCGGCCTGATCGGCCCGATCGTCTGGAAGATGTTCCGCCGGATCGATGCCGCGTACGCGCGCACCCATCGCGAGCGCGACGCCGCACTCGAGGGCCTCGCGCCATGATGATCCGCAACACGACGATCCGGAACTCGGTGACGTCGAGCTCGTCCTACGGGCCCGCGCTCCCCGAGCTCCATCGCAGGTTGCGCTGGGTCGCGCTCGTCGGCATCGCCGCGTTCGCGCTGCTCGTCGGCCGGCTGTGGCAGCTCCAGGTCATGCGCGGCGACAGCTACTACGAGCGCACCGTGTCGAACGTGGTCAAGGAGCGCTACCTGCCGTCGGTGCGCGGCCAGATCCTCGATCGCAAGGGTGCGCCGCTCGCCTCGAACCGCCCGGCGTTCAACATCTACATGACGCCGAAGCAGGTCACGCCCGAGATCCTCGCGGAGCTCACGCGCATGCTCGGCCTCGGCGGCGATGAAGTGCAGCAGATCGAGGAGCGTCTCGCGGTCGGCAAGAAGCGCGATCCTAAGAACGCGATCCTCGTGCTCGAAGATCAAGGCCGCGACCGCGCCGCACTCGTCGAGCAAGCGCGCGCCCGGCTGCCCGGCGTCGACGTCCATAACGAGCCCTACCGCTACTACCCGCAGGGCGAGCTCGCGGCATCGCTCGTCGGCTACATGACCCAGATGACGGCCGAGGAGGCCGACAAGAACGGCATGCAGAACTACGACCCGAGCGAGCTCGTCGGCCGCTCCGGGCTCGAGTCGGCGTGGGAGAACTACCTGCGCGGCAAGAAGGGCATCGAGCGCTACGCGGTCGACGCGCGCGGCCAGCGGCTCGACGACAAGACCG
>JBDUAS010000253.1:0-10292 GCA_040004535.1 Deltaproteobacteria bacterium | reverse complement strand
TTTTTGGACGCAACTCCACTCATGGGGTGCCGATACCAAACCCATGCAAGGAAACCGAACAACCTCGACAAGCTGCTGGGAGCCGGCCGCGGCGGCCGCCATTGAGGGCTCCGAGCTCGAACCAACGTTGACCTGGACTCCGATCTCGCTCGAGACCGAGATCATCGCCGTGCTCGACGCACCTAAACAAGACAGCGAAACGTTCGACGCTGCGTTCCGACGCAAAGAACACGAGATCGACGCCGTGCTTTCTCGCATGACGCCCGCGGATTCGCTCGCGCTCGAGAGACGTCTGGCCTTGTCACTCCCAGGCGACCCGATCGCCGCACGGTTCTCCGGGCTCGTTGCCGTTCGCCGCAATCGGCTCGTCAGCTTTATCTCCGAGATGCGGCGCCGTCGGCCGTCGGGCCTTGCTCGTGTTGGAGCTCGTCATGGATAACGTACAGCTCGGAGCCGATCCGTTCGCCTATGAGATCCGGCGCCTGTCGTCTGTGTTCATCTCTTCCGCGGCGCGCTCGCCTGCCGAGGTGGCACCAGTGCCGCCCGGCGAGCTCGCCGCTCGTTTGGCCATTTCGTTCAATCTCAGGTTGATCGACGTCGATATCGCGCTCACGGTGCTCGCCGCGCAGGTTGATCACGAGTTCGGAACCCTTCTGCATACCGTTGCTGGGCGATCCGAGCTTGGAATTCTCGCCGCGCTGCTGCCACGGCTCGAGGATCGACTCTGCTTCTTCGATGCCGTCGGAGCAGATGCGCCGGCCGTCGCCGCTCGACTGCTTCGTCGGTCCGAGGTCGACGGCCACGGCGTGTTGTCCGCGACGCGGCGGTTTCGATCGGCGGTCTTCGGCGTTCCCCTGCTGTCGTCACTACCTGGGTTTACGGAATTGATCATGACGGACGGTCCGGGCGCGCCTTGGGTGCAGACATCGCCCAGCCTTCACGGCGCGATGAGCAAACCAACGAGCGCCATCTGCGTCGTCAGCGGTGAAGCTGGAAGTGGCAGGACGAGCTGGGCGAACAAGGCTGCTCGATCAGTGTCGAGCATCGCGCTACGGATCGATGCTGCACGAGCGGCACGCGCTGACGGGAACGTAAGTGTCGAGCTTCGCGAGCTGCTCGAGGACTCCGCGTTGATGAGTGCGGCGGTAGTTCTCGACAACGTTGGTGAGTTGCTTGGCCCGAACTCTCGCCTCGCATCACTGATTGAAGAAGTCGTTGTCTCCGCACCGCTTCGGATCTTCGTAGTGGTCGGAGACATCGCCGCGGTCGATCCACGAATCGCGACGCGTGCATTGACGCACGTCCGGATCGAAGCTCCACCTCCAGCCGTTCGGCGAGAAATGTGGTCGTGTGCTCGCTCGGGCTCTCCTATCCCGAACACGCTCGCCGACGACCTCGTCTTGACTCCGCGGCAGATCCGCAACGCGGTGACACTTGTTGAAGCTGGCGTCGAACCGGTTGCTGCAGCACTGGAACAGCTGTCTGCAAACAACCTCACGATGCCGGACCGCACCGCCAGCAAACTCGACGCACTGGTTCTTTCCGCCGACGTGCGCGCGGAGATCGTCGAGCTCATCGGCGCTATTCGTTCACGTGCCGAGGTGGCAATGGATGTGACGTCGGGGCGCGGTCGGGCGATCACGGCGATGTTCAACGGCGAGTCAGGGACGGGCAAGACGTTCGCTTGCGAAGTGATCGCCGCAGAAGTTGGCCTCCCGCTGATGCGAGTGAATGTCGCAAGCCTCGTCGACAAGTACATTGGCGAGACCGAAAAGAACCTCGTCCGGGTATTCGCACAAGCGCAGGGCCAGGGCGGAATCCTGTTCTTCGACGAAGCAGACGCGATGTTTGGAGCCCGCACGGATGTCTCGCGTGCCCAGGATCGGTACGCGAACCTCGAGACCAACCTACTGCTTCAGTTGATGGAGCAATTCACCGGCGTCGTGCTGCTGACGACGAACCTCAAGCAGAACATCGACCCGGCCTTCATGCGCCGGATCATGTTCAAGGTCTACTTCGAGGCACCGGAACCCGTCGAGCGTGTGAAGCTCTGGCGATCGGTTCTGCCGACCGAGCGCTACGAGCAGGGCATCGACTTCGGTCGGCTCGCGCGGACCTTCGAGCTGAGCGGTGGCTCGATCCGCGCTGCTGCATTGCGCGCTGCGTATCGCGCAACGGCCGCCAACCGAGCGGTCTCGATGGCCGACCTTGCCGAGTGCGCGCAACTCGAAACCCATGGAATGGGCCGCGTCGCGGCCTGGTGAAGGAGAACCCCAAGTGGCGGAAAAGAGCGAAAAAGAGAAACAACGCGACACCGACTTCGAGGAGCTCGGTGGAGTCGACAACGTCAACGATCTCGCACCCGAGCGCAACGTTGGGCCGAGCCGGCGGGCAAGAGAGCAGCATCGGATCCTCGAGCCCAACGCGTCTGGGTTCTTCGAAAGCGAAGCAGGCGGAATTGGCGGCTTAGGGGCACCGTTGTCCATCGGTGCTCCTCTGAAGAGGGAGGCACCGATCCTCCAGCGGTACGAAGAGGGTTACAACGCATACGCCCAGCCACTGCGCTCGACGCTTCGTTCGATGGGACGGCTGAAGGACGTCTCGCTCACCGGCGCACCACTCACTCCTGCGGAGCTAATGAAGCGGCCGGAACTCGCGGCACGATTCGGTCACCTCGCCACGCAACCGGCAACGGTGCAACAGGACCAAACGTTCGACACGTGGTCGGCCGCCCAGAACAAGATGAAGATCGATGTGCAGAGCTTCGGTGCGGGCCAGCACCAGCTCGCGGGTGTGATCGCGAACTATCGACGCGTTCAACTCAAGCTGAAGAAACACAGCGTCGAACGTGAGCGAACCGCGAAGTCTGCCGAGAAGCACGAGATCGACGAGGCGGCCGAGACCCTTGTGAGAATCGTTGACGTATCCGGCGAGGCGTTGACGGGCATGCGCGAGGTCGGAGAGATGCTCGAATCACATTCCGCACTTCGTGAGGTCGAGGAAGTCGAATCGGCCGCCGCGTTGCCGCAAAGCAACAATCCAGATTGGGCTCACGGAACGGCCGCAGATCCGACGGGCGTCGAGCAGTCGACCAAGAGCATCGGGCAGCATGTTGGGTCAGCAGCCTCGAAAACTGGAAACGCGCTCAAGGTCATTAAGAAAGGCGCTAAGACGGCGCATAACTTCGGGCTATCGATGAAGGACGTGTTCACGGCGCTGATCGGCGGAGAGAAGTATCTGAAGCTCGAAGCCGACATCGACAAGCTCGACAAGCTCGTCTCGAAGCTCGGGCTCGAGGAAGAAGCACAAGACATCCGTGCGGCGAACGAGGGACTGCATGGTTTCGTTCTCGAGATTGCCGTTCGGCGCGACGCCATCCGCGGCGATCGGATCGCTTCACGGCAAGCAGCGCGAACCTTTGCACACGCCCGCGGAGGTGGTGATGCGGGTGTTACTGCCATGTACGCTGCCGAGGCCTATCAAGAGCTGGCCGCGTTTGGAACACTAGCGCAAGCCCAGCGACAACATATGGTGGATCGAGACTGGCGGCGCGCGGACGCATACCTCCACGGCCAAGACGTTCACCACTACATGGCGATCGGAGCGCTCGGCGATGCGCAGCACTTGGAGTCGAACCTCCAAGCGGTAGCGGAGCAGCGCGAGTTGTTCGCGAAAGAACTTCCCCAGTGGCAGAGCGTGGCTGCGCAGTGGAGCCAATTTCTCGGATCTCAAGGCGCTCCGTTGATACCGGAATCCAATGATGCCGATGATCGCTCGGAGGCGCCGTGAGATGGGCCGACATCGAGGCTGTACTTGGAGTCCTGAGCGCTCCTGGGTTCTCGTCTTTTGGCGCTAGAATCGTAAACGTGAACTGGAGGCGGAGATGAGAGGTACTGTTGCAATGCTGGTGATGGCGGCTGCGTGCAGCAATACCGCCAAGGAGTCCGATTTGAAGGTGTCGGCGGTGAACGACCTCGTGCCGGCGCAGTACAAGTACAAGCTCGACTTCGTTGCACGCTCGGTAAACGCGGGCCCTGAGGAGAAGCAGCTGTGGACTGTGCCGGCGCCGAAGAGCTGGCGAGTCGATTCGAGCGGCGGTGGCATCTATGCGCAGAGCGAGGCGGCCGGCAAATCTTACATCCAGGTATGGACGAAGCCGTGCTCGGGTCAGTGCAAGCCGGAGTTACCCTCAGACCGCGCCGATCTCGTTGATGAGCGCGAGCAGGATGTCGAAGTCAACGGCAAGCCGCTCCATCGGCACATAGAGATCTCGGCGCCACACCCGATCGTTCCAGACGACGGCTTGTACATTAGCGTGTACACGTGGGCACCGGGCGGGACCATCTATCACAAGTGCACGGCGCGGCTCGCGCCGGAGATCAGGGACGCGCAAAAGGCGTTCGAAGCAGCGTGCACGCTTGCGACGCCTCTGTCCTGATCCTCTTTGCGCCCGGCAAGATCGAGGTGGGCGCTCAGTGTTGCGCCGGTGTGGCCGGCTTGTCGGGATAGAGCGAGGCGACGCGCAAGCTCGCGACATTCAGCGCCGCGTCGAAACGACCAAACTCGCGTTTGCTCGCAGCCACCAATCCTCGTGGACCGTGGCGCTTCACGAACGAGGCATCGATCGTGGTTCCGCTCGCGAGCCAGGATGCGAGCTCCTCGATGATCGAATCACGCGTCCACCTTCGCTTGGGGTCGGAGGTGACAGGGAGCTGCGGCGTCGAGGCGGTCTCGAGATCGACACGCGCCGGCTCGGCGGTCGGTAGCCTCGGCCCTTTGCGGCGCGTGCGTCGTTGAGACGGCGCTGGCGCATCGAGGCTCGCCTTGATCTGGTCGATGCGCCTGCGAAACTCTTCGCGAACGATCCCGCGCACCATCGCCATTGCGAGGCCTCGAACCTGCTCTTGAAACCTCTCGAGCTCGGCCGTGAGCGGCGCGTACGGGACCCGGCTACTCATCCACCGCACGGTACAAGGAAGCCTCGAACGCGAGCAATGGCGGTAGGACCGGTTCGGGGAGCGAGAACAGGCACATACGCAGACGGATCGGGCTTGGAACCCCCCGCGAAAGCCGCGACAATACGTCTCGCAACCGGCCGCTTCCGCGGCCGACAACGGGACCATGATGTCGATCGTTCGTTGGTGTTTGGTGATGGGCTGTCTGATCGGTTTCCTCGGTACGGCGCGTGCGGATGACCCGCTCGCTAAGCCGAAGGATCCGGTCGCGCAAGAGCACCTCTCGAAGGGCAACAAGCTCTACCGGCTGCGCGACTTCGAGAAGGCGATCGACGAATACAAGGCAGGCGCCCTCAAGGAAGACGCGCCGGTCTTCCTCTACAACCTCGGGCAATGCTACCGGCAACTCGGCAAGTACGACGATGCCATCTGGCACTACGAACGCTTTCTGTCGCGTGCGCAGCCCACCGGCGAGATGCGGACTGCAGTCGAAGACTTCATCAAGCAGATGAAGTCGGAGCTCGACAAGAAGGCGATGTCGCAACCACCCACCGAACCCGCTCCCGACTCGGTGAAACCGAAGCCGGCCGAGCCTGCTCCGCACGTCGTCGAGCCTCCACCGGTCACTTCCGTCAACGAGCATTGGTACTCCGACACGCTCGGCTGGACCTTGTCCGGTGCAGGGCTCGTCGCAACTGGAATCGGTGGCTACCTGCTCTTCGATGCAAGCGATCTCTATGATCAAGCGAACCACGAACCTCGCCAGGAGGTTCGGACGCAACTGCGCTCGCAAGGCGACAGTCGCCGAACCTCGGGCGCGATCGTCGGTGTTGCAGGCGTCGGGCTTCTCACCGCGGGCATCATCAAACTCGCGATCCACCCGAGCGCGTCGCGCGAGACCGCCGATACCGCGTGGAATGTCGGTGTCTCGAGCAACGGCCTCCTCGTCTTCGGGAGCTTCTGAGCGCGTGATCGGCACGACGATCGGTCAGCTGACGATCACGCGTCAGCTCGGGGAGGGCGGCATGGGAGCCGTCTTCCTTGCCGAGCATCGCGTGCTGAAGACGCTGCACGTCGTGAAGGTGCTGCTACCGCAGTGGACGCAGAACGCGACGATCGTCCAGCGGTTCGTGAACGAAGCGATCGCTGCCGCCGCGATCAAGCATCGCAACATCATCAAGGTTCAGGACTGCGCTCAGTTCCCCGATGGTCACTGGTACATCGTGATGGAGTACCTCGACGGGCGAACGCTGGCGCAGTACGCGACCGCGCATGCAGCTCCGCTCACACCCCATCTGATCCTTCACGTCATTGCGCAGGTCGCGAACGGCCTGTCTGCCGCGCATGCGCGCGACATCGTCCATCGCGATCTGAAGCCCGAGAACATCTATCTCACCTCGCTCGATGGTGATCCGCACCACGTCACCATTCTCGACTTCGGCATCGCGAAGCTCGGCGAGGTCGCGCACGAGCCAACGACGCGCACAGGCCAGATGGCGGGGACGCCTGCGTTCATGGCGCCCGAGCAGATGCGCGATCTCAAGTCGGTCGACAGCCGGACCGACATCTATGCACTCGGCGTCATTACCTACCAGCTCGCAACCGGCGGGTGGCTTCCCTTCCAGGACGGCGGGACGCCGCACAGCTACTACGAGCTGTCTGCCGCCGAGATCTATCACCGGCAACTCACGCAACCGCCCATCGATCCGCGCAAGCGTGTCCCGACGATCAGCGAAGGCTGGGCGAACGCGATCATGGCCGCGTTGCACCCCGATCCGGCTCGCAGGCCACAAACGGCCGGTCAGTTCGCGATCATGCTCGCCGAGGCCACGCCCGGTGATGGTTACGCTCCCACGGGCACGGAGATCGTCCGCGGGTACGCGAAGGAGCTGCTCGACATCGGCAACATGCTCGAGACGGTTCGCGCTCCGAAGGGGGCGACGGTTCCGGGCCCGAAGTCGCGCTACCAATTCGGCTCGCAACTCGGCGCCGGCGGAATGGCCGAGGTCTTCCGCGGAACGATGACCGGTGCCGAAGGTTTCGCCCGCGACGTCGCGATCAAGCGCGTGTTGCCTGGATTCTCGACGATGCCGCAGTTCTCGTCGATGTTCGTGCAGGAAGCGCAGATCGCGTCGCAACTGATCCATCCGAACATCGTCCAGGTACTCGACTTCGATCGTGACGCGGAGGGGCGCCTCTTCCTGGTGATGGAGCTCGTCGAAGGTAAGAGTCTCGATGCGCTCGCAGCCACGGGACCGTTGCCGGCGTCTGTGATCATTTTCATGGTGACCGAGGTCTTGCGCGGACTCGGCTTCGCCCACGAGTTGCCCGCACCCAAGCACGGGGTCCGCGGCATCGTCCATCGCGACGTCTCTCCGCACAATGTCCTGCTCTCGTGGGAGGGCGCGGTCAAGGTGTCCGACTTCGGGATCGCGAAGGCGCGCGAGGCCAGTGCGGCGACGGCGTCGACGATGATCAAGGGCAAGCCGGGCTACATGTCTCCCGAACAGGCGAATGGCGAAGAGCTCGATGGCCGAAGCGACCTCTTCGCGGTCGGCGTGGTGATGTGGGAACTGCTCGCGGCGCGACCGCTGTTTGTCGGCACGACACACGAGGCGATGGCGCAGATCTTCTTCCGTCCGATTCCGCTTCCAAGCACGTTGCGCGCGGACGTGCCAGCGGACCTCGAGGCCGTCGCGATGCGCCTTCTCGAGCGCGACAAGCGCGCGCGCTACGCCAATGCGGAAGCGGCGATCGCGGATCTCTCGCGCTGTCGCGACGCCTCGCGGGATGGACGCGGCGACCTCGTACGTCTACTCGTCGAGCGCTTCGCGAGTGCGATCGCAGACCGCAACTCGGGGCGCATCGACAATGGCTCGCATCCATCGCGCAGTGCTTCGGTCGCGACTGCGCGCGAACGGCCGATCCAGGCAGCGGCAGCCGGTCCGTGGGCGACCCCGCCAACGACGCTCGGCCTCGCGGCGTCGCAGGCGAGCGGATCGACACCAACCCGATCGCGCGCCCCGTATGCCATTGGTGGCGCGGTCGTCGTCGCGCTCGGGGTTGGCGCGACCTTCGGTCTTGTACGTCGGTCGTCAGGCGAGTCTTCGAATGCGGCGCAAAGCACTCCGCACGCCATGGATGCTGCGCGCGTCGCGGCGTCTCCTCCAGACGCAGTGGTGACCTCGCCGGACGCTTCCGCGATGTACAGCGTCTCGATCACGACGACGCCACCGGGCGCCGATGTCTTCATCGATGATGCTGCACGCGGCGCGTCACCGGTCACGCTCTCTCTCAGCCCTGGGACGCATGTTCACATCCGCGGCTCCAAGAGCGGCTACAACGACGCGGTGTCCGACGTAGTCGCCACGCAAGACGCGCAGACGGTGGCCTTAACGCTCTCCGCGCGGGCGTCTTCGAGCGGGGCAGCGAAATCGTCGAAGGCCACGAAACCTTCGAACGGCCGCGCCGATAAGGGCAGCAACGCGAAGCCCTCGAACTTCGATCCGAACGAAGTAGGTGGCGATTGAGCGACGTACGAAATCTAGGAAGGCACGAACCGATGCGACAACTACTCCTCCTCAGCGCGCTCGTCATCGCCGGCTGCTCGCACCCGCAAGATGTTCCGTGTTCCGCGAACTTGGACTGTGACCTCGGAGCGGGCGGAACCTGTACCGCGGGTCCGTCGAGCAACTGGTGCGCGTACCCGGACGCGACCTGCCCCAGTGGGTTTCGCTACTCCACCCTCGACGTTGGCGATGGCGTCGGCGGCCAATGCGTGAGCGATCAGGGCGGCAGTGGAAGCGGTGGCGGCGTCGGTTCCGATGGTGGGATGCATGACGCCGGTCCGACACTCCATATGTGGGGAGCTCCTTCGGGCGTCGCCAACGTGAACTCCACGAGTGACGAGCGGGCACCCGCGATCAGCGCGAACGGCCTCGAGCTCTACTTCTGGATCGCAAACTCGAACCCTCCGTATGGCGACATCTGGGTTGCCACGCGCTCGACGACGGCGCAGCAATTCTCTGCACCCACCAACGTCACTGCCGTCAATGGTTCGGACTCGAATGAGAACGCGGTGCTTCCAGCGCACAACGGGCTCGAGCTATTCATCAGCCGCGCTAGCACGCTCATGATCTCGACGCGCGCAACGCAAGCAGCGGCATGGGGTACACCAACTTCGACAGGACTCATCGGAACCATGTACAGCTTGTCGAATGACGACCTTAGCCTTTACCTCGTCAAGCGATGTGACGCCGCCCATCACGCAGGCAGCGGGAATTGTCTCTACCGGCTCGATCGAACGGCAATTGGCCAAACATTTTCGGCGCCGAGCTTCATCGAGTGGCCCGGTGGTGGCTCGAACCAGTGGAACACCGGCCACGTCTCTGGCGATGGTCTTCGCATCTTGCTGAGCGATCCCTACTCGGGATCGGCGGTGCGTGCGACGCAGGCGCAGCGTCCCGACACGAACTCGGCGTTCGGCGCTCCTCAGGTCATCGACGCGCTCTCGCTGGAATCGACGAACGGCGAGATGAGTTGGAACGCGGCCGAAGACGAGGTGTACTTGACGGCCAAGCCCGTCAGCCCCGTGGTGGGCGGATACGATATCTACGTGTCGGTGCCGCAATGAGACGAACGATGTTGTTGTTCTTGCCGCTCGCGATGCTTGCTCCCGCGTGCAAGGACAAGGCGACTCCGAAGCCGGCGGCTGAATCCGACAAGCTCACCGGCAAAGACGCCGACGCGCGAAACGCGCTGGTGCTCGATGCCGCCCTCGACAAGGCGAAGAAGGAGCTCGTGGTGCTCGAGGCGGCACAACCTCGAGACGAGCAAGCGATCGCGCAGAAGCGTCAAGCGATCCAGGCAGTGCAGGAGACGCTCGACCGGCTAAACAAACGCCTCGGTGTCGAGGATCGTACGCAGCAGCCCAAGTAGAACGCCACGCATCGCGATCCTTCCCGAAGCGCTGGCGAGCAGCGACAGAACGGGATGGACCGTACGGGATGACACGACGTCGGCGATCGACTTGCTCCCCATGCGATCTAGGGTTAACGGTGGGGAGTCAGCGCAAGACAAATGGAACCGCGCTTTCATTGCGAGCGCGTTTGCAGTTCAATCAACTCGGTGGCGGGACTTGCAGCGTTAGATTTCCGGTCGTGCACGACGTGGTGTACGCGCCGATGAATAAGCTCGAGGCGCAAACGGTTATCGACGGCCTGCGTAAGGTTCAGGCAGCCGGTGAGGCCGTCGTCGAACTTTTCGGCGACGACGTGTCACCGCCGCTCTTGAGCGGGACCATCTCCACCGAAGTCACCGGGACCCAGGGGACCATCT
>JBDUAS010000520.1:0-3064 GCA_040004535.1 Deltaproteobacteria bacterium | reverse complement strand
CGAGCGCCATCACCTGCACGAGCAGCGGGTTCAGCGCCTTCGAGTTGACGTTGTAGGGCGAGATGTACGGGATGCCCATCAAGAGGATGTCGGCGGGCCCGTCGACCGCGACGACGTTCTGCTCGTTCTGTTTCAACAGCGTCCGATCGTGCGTCGGATCGCACGCGCCCGCGTAGCAAGCGATCAGCTCGTACGCCGCCGGGACGCGCATGAAGATCTCGCGGCGCGCCGCGAACGGCAGCTTGTCGAGCGTCCACTTCATCGCCTGGAACTTCAGGCGATCGGTCTCGGTGAAGTTGTCCTCGTTCTTGTTGAGGAACGACAGCGGCCCATCGAACGCGCGGTTGTTGAGCACGGTCTCGATGTGGAAGACCTTCAGCGCCTTCTCGACGAGGTCGCCCTGGCGCTTGAACGAATGCGACAGATACGACTTCGGCGGATCCATGTACGAGTTCGACTCGACGATGGCCTTCGGGTTGTGGTGCGCCTTCAACGACTCGTAGCCGCACAGGCCGACCGCCATCGACTTGTTGCCGCCGTTCATCGGCACGAAGTTGAGGTTGACGTAGATCGTCAGATCGCTCTCGGCGACCCGGCGGTTCATCTCGACCAGCTCGCCGTGCGCGGTCTTGCCGAGATCGATCATGCCGTCGGGATCGCAGCCGTCGTGGTTGTACAGCCGGTCGGGCCAGTACTCGTCCCACACCTTCTGGCCGACCATCCGCTTGATCTCCCAGTCGTGCATCCGGCGATGGAGGCCGAGCGCGATGATGATGTGAACGTCGTCGACGCCGTGATCGGCGAGCATCTCGCACACGATCTCGAGCACGAGCTCGCGGACGTCGGGCGTGCGCATGATCGGCAGCGGCATCGAGATGTCGTCGACCGCGATCGTGACCTTCATGCCGGGCGAGAGCAGCGCGTGGAGCGGCTCCGAATCCTCGGGATGATTCAATGCGTATCTGATCGCCGCCGTCGGATTCGCGACCGGCGTCATCGGCCGGTTCGGATAGATCACGCGGGTGCCGACCGGCAGATCCTCCATGATGAGGTTCTCGCCGGAGAACATGATCCGCGGGGCCGAGTCGGTGTCGATCGTGACGATGTGCTCGCGCGGGTTCGAGCGAAGCTTGGGACGGATGGCGCGCATGTTCAGGTTCTCCGGATCTGCCGAGCGAGGCCCTGCGGGCGTCGGGTGGCCGCGTGGGTCGGCTCCTCGTCGAGGTCGAGCACGGGCCAGTCGTAGCTGCGCGCGAGCGAGCGCAGCCGGAAGTCGGGGTTGCATGCGGTCGGATGGCCGACCACGGCGAGCATGGGATAGTCGGAGAACGAATCGGTGTACGCCCACGATTCGCCGAGATCGATCGCGTGCTGCTTCGCGTACGCGCGCATGATGTCGGCCTTGGTCGCGCCGGCGACGAACGGCTTCATCAGCTTGCCGGTCGCGTAGTGGTCGACGAACTCGAGCTTGTTCGCGATCAGGTCGTCGACGCCGAGGTACTTCGCGAGCGGCTTCATCGTGAAGTCGAGCGCGCCCGAGACCAGGACCTGGCGCACGCCGGCGCGCTTGGAGTCCTCGATCAGGTCGCGCGCGCGCGGATAGATGTTCGGCTTGATGACGTCTTCGAACAATTCGTCGGCGAGGACGACGAGGCGGTCTTCACTCGCACCTTCGTACGAGCGATAAAAGATCTCGTTGAACCACTTGCGGCTGAGCTTGTCGGCCGCCCAGAACACCGGGATCGAGAGCGCGGTCTTGACGCTCCGCTTCGCGCTGTCGAGCAGGCCCGGATGGCGCGCGGCGTAGAACGCGAACGCGTGGACGATGTTGATCTTGATAAGAGTCCCGTCGACGTCATAGAACGCCGCAGAATTCTTGTACTTTGCTGGGGCCCGTAGCATCGGGAGTCGCTGCACTGTGCCGACGCCGTTTGAGTGTGTCAATGGGCATCCTCTGGGCATCGCCATGCGCATGCGAACGGCGATTCACACCGTGCTATGTAGACGACGATGCACGTTCCCCCGTGGCTCACGATGGCTTTCGCGATCATCGTGATCGCGTTCGGTCTGTACCGGATCCGGCTCTCGCTGAAGAAGGTCGATCCCGAGGCTGCCGCAGCGCCGGGCAACGGACGCGTGATGGGCGGTGGGTTCTATCGGATGAGCCCGCGTGCGCACCTCGTGATCGGCGTGTTGTATCTCGCGCTCGGCGGCGCGCTCGTCGCGACGTCGTTCGGCTGGAGCCCGTTCGGCTCGATGTTCGGCGCGAAGGCGGACGAGCCATCGCCGCCGAAGGCGCCGTCACATCCCGTCGAAGTCGAGCTGAAGAAGTAGCCGCTACAGGATCTGCAGCTTGCGGGAGTGCTCGGCTTGCTCGCCGATGTACTCGAGCACGTGCGGGTGCGTCATGATCATCTCGCGAAACTCGTTCGCCGGCAGACACAGCGCGAGGCTCTTGCCGCGAGCGGTGACCTCGCTCTGCATCGTGCCGCCGCTGAGCAGCGCCGACTCGCCGATCAGATCGCCGGGGCCAAGCGTCGCGACCTGCGCGCCGGCGCGGTTCACCGAGAACTGACCCGCGAGCACGATGTACAGCCCGTCGGGACGCGTCCCGGGCCGGAGCAGCACGCGCCCGGCATCGATCTCGAGGAACTTGAACTTCGATGCCAGCGCCTGGCGCTCGTTGGGATTGAACGGCCGGAACAGCGGGCTCGTGCGGGTCCACCGATCGACGAGGCGCTCGCGCACGAAGCGGAGCACGGCCGCGAGGACCTCGCCGTGTTCGGCGAGCACGCGCTTGAGCGTGGAGCGATCGATCCGTAGCAGCTCTGCCGGGCCGGCGGTCGTCACCGTTGCCGACCGCGGTTGATCGGTCATCAACGCGACCTCGCCGATGAATGCACCGGGACCGAGCCGCGCCATCTCGACGCGCGGCGGTCCTTCCGCCTGCACGATCAGCTCACCCTCGACGATCACGTACAGCGCATCTCCAGGCTCGCCCTCGCGAAACAGCGTCTCGTGGGCCGACAGCTGCACGAGCTGCAGCTCGGCGACGAGCGACTCG
>JBDUAS010000252.1:0-10321 GCA_040004535.1 Deltaproteobacteria bacterium | reverse complement strand
CCGACTTCGACACGAGCGGCTACTTCTACAACGGCTACTTCCGCAACCACTACGGAAGCGTGCGCAGCGCCGCCGGTCTCACCCACGTGCTCGCCGCTCTCGGAGGTAACTGATGTCGCGTCTCCCCGTACTCGTGCAGGTCCACGTGCACGTGCTCGTGCTCGTACTCGTACTCGCTCCGCGGCTAGGAACCGCCGGCCCCGAGATCGAGATGCCGCCCGATCACGTCTCTTCGGCGCCACCGCCAAAAAACGCGCAGGTCGACGACGCCGACTCGCCGATCAAAGAATCCGGCGACGTCGATCCGACGAATGCGCGGATCTCGGATCGCCCCGAAGCCGACATCTCGGTCACCACGCCCGCACCGCCCGAGCAGATCCGCGCCAAGTGGGTCGAGCCCTACGGTGCGATCGCCGGCGGCGTCGAGCTCCAGAGCCTGCACCAGGAGCCCGGCCAGACCACCGGGACGCAGAACCCGACCGTCGCGATCTCGCGGCTCGGCCTGCGCGGCGGGTTCGGCGCGCACATCACGTTCGCGAGCGAGCTCGAAGCCTCTCTCGGCGGTCCGCTCGGCTACGGCTCGTCGGTGTGGGAAGGGCAGGCGTCGATCGCGATCTGGGATCAGTTCGTGCGCTACGAGCGCGACGGGTTCGCGTTCGCGGTCGGCCGGATCGACGATCCGGCGAGCTTCGACTTCGTCTCCGCGCACATCGCGGACCTCTTGCTCTCCGACCAATACACGCGCGACCCGCTGCTCTACTCCGGCGCCGACCGCGGCAACGGCCTCTGGTTCAGCTACGCGCTCGATCAGCTGAAGCACGTCACGCTCGGGCTCACGCTGCACTCGACGAACCCGACCGGCATCACCGGCACCTTGATCATCGGCGGCAAGCTGCAGCCGTTCGATCGGCCGTTCTATCTGGCCGCCGCCGCGGTCGGAAACAGCCAGAACACGCTGCCGGATCAAAACCTCCACATCTACTTCGCATCACCATCGGTGAACGCGCACTTCGATCACCTCGACGCGAAGGCCGAGGTCCAGATGTACAGCCTCGACACCCAGGAGGCGACGATGGATGACCAGACGATCCGCGGCTACAACTTCAGGCTCGGCGCGCGGGCGTGGACCGACACGACGGCCGGCAAGGCGTCGCTGTTCCTGAACCTGTCCAAGAACGAGAACGAGATCCTCGATCCGACGTCATCCAAATATCGACTACCCGATCTATTTCACTCGTACACCGTGTCGGCTGGCGCCGACCTCGACTACTCGAAGAAGAACGGCGTCGGCTTCGAGTACGCGATGGTCGATACGCGCGAGCCCGATCAGCACACCCGCCAGCACTACTTCAACCTCGGCACGACCTACTGGATCGAGGACTCGCTCGCGATCGGCGTGCGCGCGGCGGTGTTCGCGCAGCAGCTCAGTGGCCAGCCGATGACGACCGGAAGTCGCTCGTTGTTCATGACCGCGCGGCTCGTCCTAGATTGAGAGAAAGCGCACCGCGAGGTCGTGGGTGCAGAAGATCGCCTCGATGCCATCGACCTTGATGACGTCGCCGTCGTGGACCGGGGCGACTTGGCCGGGTGCGAGCACGCTGCCTCGCAATGCGATCGGGTAGCTCTCGAGCTCCTCGCCGCGCACCGTCCACACGTCTCCGCGGCGCATGAGGGTCGAGCCTAGGTCCGGACCTGCCACGATGAAGCCCTGGTGAGCGCTGACCCAGAATTGCTCCGGCAGCGCCTTCGCGAGCTGCGCCCGGATCGGCACGATGCCGAAGTGGCGCTGGAGCGCGCACAGAGTCGGATCGCCGAGCGCGACCGCGCGACGAGGCTTCGTCTGGAGAAAGCCGGGCCCCGCACGCAGCGCGATCCGCTCGTCGATGTGCCTGTCGTACTGGGAGACGACGATCCGTACGCGCGAGCTCGTACCCAGTGCGCGCTCGATCGCCGGAAGGTCGCGTTCCTCGATCCGCGGGATCTCGATCTCGGCGAACCGGTCGTCGACCAATCGCGGGGTGTCATGCAGCGTGCGGACGTGGACTGCGAGCCGCGTAATATGCGCCGGCAACAGGTCGAGCATCGTGTGCGGGCGTTCGAGGAGACGCCCCATGACCCTTGCTGATCCGCAACTCGGAGGCAGCGCGGAAAGCGCGCGGCGCAGGAGCGGTGGCTTCGTCTCCCACGCCGTCGCGATCGTGATCGTCTCGAGGCGGGCGAGCGTAGGCGTGCGCAGCACGTCGTGAAGCCGCGCGAGGGTGCCATCGTCGATCGGGTCCGTTGCGATGCGGTGCATCAGTCGACGCGAGACGCCCCACACGACGAGCTCGCGCACGTGACCGAGCGCCCACCCGGCATCGAGCGTCGTGCGGGCACGCCAGCAGGACTGGGTGATCGCCGCGAATCGCTTCAGCTCGTCGTCGCTCGGCTGCGCCGGCGTTGCGAGATCGTGTGCGATCAGCTCTCCGACCCGATCGCCTTCGCGCATCAACTCGTCGGCATAGACCGACCAATCCGCGAGGTCCGCCTCGCTAAGCGGGAACCGCGCCGGAAGATGAGCCATTAAATTCGGCCGAGCAGACCTTGGAGGTGCGGATCGTTCGCGACGAGGTCCGCCATCATCTCGCGCAATTCAGCGCGGTCTGCGGGATCGAGGACGTCGGTGCCGGCCACTTGATCGACCAGCTTGTCGACGGCTTCGCGCGGCGTCAGCTTGCCGGACGCGATGTCTGCGGCGATCGCGTCGATGTCGGCTTGTCCGGTGGACGTTGTGGCCGCCGCCGCGTCCGGACCTCGGCCGCCGGACAGCTTGTCCGGGCCGTCCGGTCCGCCGCTCTTGTTAGGGCCATCCGGCCCATCTGGACCGTCCGGACCTTTGGGCCCTTTGGGTCCACCGATGCCACCGGGGCCGCCGATCGTGCTCATGCGCGTCTCGCAGAATACATGTTTTCTCCTTTGCCCGCGGACGGGGGACTACGGGCTTTGCCAGCCTATCGACCGGTCGCTACAGCGGTTGCGTGCCACTATTAAAGGCGATGCGATTCCGATCGATCGCGATGATCTCGCTGGTTTGCGCGTGCACCCACACCGGGACCGGGACCGGCGTGGATGCGCCGTCACCGAGCTCGGACGTCCGCGAGTTTGCCGCACTCGCATGGGCGCCGGACCAACCGACCTATCTGTGGACCGCACGCAACGTCACCGACGCACAGCGCAGCATCGATGACGTCATCGATTCGTTCGGCATGCTGTCCGGCGCGACCGCGGAAGACGCCGGACGCGCGCTGGAGCACCTGCTGTCCGTCGATCCGCTGTCCGCAACCGGGACACAGCGGCTCGGCGTCGATCCGGCCGGCTCGATCGCGATGTACTCCGAGGGCCTCGATCCGACGATCGTGGTCCAGCTCGCGAGCCCCGAGACGACCCGCGCGTTCTTCGACAGTGTGAAGGCCACGAGCGGCGTCGCGACCCGGTCGGTCATCGTCGATGGCATCGAGGTCTCGACCGTGAAGCTGTTCGGTCACGTTCGAGCCAGCTGGGCGATCGACAAGACGTGGTTGTGGACGCACTTCGCTTTCGGCGCCGATCAGGAGGGGCAAGACGGCGACTGGTTCACGAAGACCCACCACGCGCACACCGGTGCGTGGGCGAAGAGCTTCGGCTGGGCGAAAGATCTGCGCGCGAAGCTCGCCGCGAAGCCGGCCGGTCTGCTCGGCTTCTTCGACACCCGCGCGCTCCTCGCGATCGCCCGCGCGCACGCGCCCAAGGACGTGCTCGCCTGCCTCGACCGGCTGCAGCCGATCGGCATCGCAGGCTTCGCGATCGACGGCGACGGTCATCACGCCAGCGGGCGGCTCGCGTTCGATCTCGGCCCCGCTGCCGCGAGCATCGCCGGCGCGTTGCTTCCGCCACCACCCGGTTTCGCGGCGCTCGCCTCCACCGCACCGATCGCGATGCAGTGGAACCTCGACGTCAGCGCGATCGCGCACTTCATCGCGCCGTGCGCTGCGTCGATCGGCGGCGACACCGACTTCCTCACGAAGTTCGGCGTCCGCACCGCGCGAGTCGCCGTGCTGACGCTCGACCCCGCGCAGCGCTCGGGCACCGGCGTCGTCGCCGCTGATCTCGTCGACCCGGCGTACCTGCGCGGCCTGCTCGACCAGATTCCACATCGCTCGATGCTCGAGAGCGATCACACGTATGGCGCGATCGCGGGCCACCGGATCTCGATCCCGTTCTTGATCTCGCTCGACTACGTATTGAACGATCGGCTCGGCATGCTCGCGGTCGGCGATGGCCTGATGGACAAGCTCGTCGCCACCGCGCCATCCTCGCCGCCGCCCGTGCTCGCGCTCGATCTGATCGTGCCCGGGTTGTCCGAGGCCACCTGGCAATTCGTGATCGCGTACGCCACGGACGAATGGTTTGCCAAACGGGCAACGGCCCTGTTGCAGCGCTGGCACGATGGCCATCTCCAGGTGACGATCGATCACGACGCGCTGGTCATCGAGGCATCCGGCAATCGCCGGTAGCTCGACCGGACTTTCCGCACTGTTGTGGTAGGGTCCAAAACGCCGTGGCAGCGAAAGATAGTAGCCCCGTCGTGCGGCTGCGCGACGTGACCAAGGCCTACGGGACCGGCGCCGCAAAAGCCCAGGTGTTGCGAGGCGTCAGCTTCGACATCGACAAGGGTGAGCTGATCGCGCTCGTCGGCCAATCCGGGTCTGGAAAATCGACCCTCCTCAACATCATCGGCGGGCTCGACAAGCCCGACGCGGGCGAGGTCGAGGTCATGGGCATCGATACCCAGAAGGCCAGCGACAACACGCTCGCGGAGCTTCGTAATCGCAAGATGGGCTTCGTATTCCAGGCTTTCAACCTGCTCGATCACCTGAACGTGCTGTCGAACGTCACGCTGCCGTCGTCGTTCTCGCGCCACACCAAGCACGAGGAGATCGACGACCGCGGGCGCGAGGCGCTCCGCAAGGTCGGGCTCTCGGACTTCGCGCACCGCAAGCCCGGCGAGCTGTCGGGCGGCCAGAAGCAACGCGTCGCGATCGCGCGCGCGCTGTTCGGCTCCCCCGAGATCCTCCTGTGCGACGAGCCGACCGGCAACCTGGATAGCGACACCGGCCGCGAGGTCATCGACTTCTTCCGCGAGCTCAACGCGAAGGACGGCGTCACGTTGTTGATCGTCACCCACGAGCGCCGGATCTCGAGCGTCGCCAAGCGCGTGATCGCGATGCGCGACGGCATGCTGGTCGAAACCACCGACGAGGCGCTCGCCGTCGCCACCGCGAAGGGCGGGCCGCACGCATGATGCCGCTTCCGAAACTGTCACGCATGGTCGTCGCGAACACGCTGCGCTCGCGCCGCCACTTCGTCCTGTCGGCGTTCGGCATCGTGATCGGCATCGCGACGTTCGTGTTGTTCCTCGCGTCGACCGAACAGGTCGGCGCGGTGCTCGAGAAGATCTTCCCGGTCGATCAAGTCCAGGTCGTCGCGCCGCGCGCGTCGCTCGCCGGGCTCGACGTCACGAAGAAGCTCGACGACGCGATCGTCAAGACGATCCTCACGCGCCCCGAGGTCAGGACCGCGCTGCCGCGCATGGCGCTGTCGTTCCCGGCCGCCGGCCGCGGCGACTTCGAAGGTAACGATCTCAAGTTCGAGGTCGGCGGCTTCGCCGACGGCATCGATCCGAGCTTCATCAAAGAGGACAAGGATCCGCGCACCGCGGAGCTGTTCAAGGACTGGGACTCGGATCCGAACGATACGAAGCACCGGGTCGCGTGCGAGCCGCCTCCCGTCAGTCACGACGGCGAGATCATCCAGTCGCCGCGCCCGCGCCCGAAGAACTACAAGCCTCCCGAGCCGAAGGCGCCGGTGCCCGGCATGCCGGTGATCGAGCCGCAGCCCGAGTACTTCAACCCGTGCCCGGATCCGGATCGCTACTACTGCGACGACACCGACCACATGTGCCATCACCGCGTGCCGATCGTGATGTCGCCGACGATGATCGAGCTCTACAACGGTCAGTTCGCGAAGTCGCACGGCCTGCCGGTCGCCGACGCGGACTTCGTGAAGTTCGTGACCCAGCGCGGCGGTCTGTCCGCGATGCGGTTCTCGATCGGCCTCGGCTCGACGACGATCGCGGGCTCGAACACCAGCATCCGCGCGCGGCCGCGCCGGGTCGAAGGCGTGCTCGTCGGCTTGTCGCAGAAGGCGATGCCGATCGGCATGACCGTGCCGATCCAGTACGTCCAGCGCTGGAACCGCGAGTATCTCGGCAACGAAGCCGCGACGACCTACTCGTCGATCATCGTCACGCTCAACGACAAGACCAAGATCGCGCCGTTCGCGCAGTGGCTGCAGGACACCCAGGATCTCCGGCTCGAGGATTCGCTCGGCGAGAAGTTCGCGACCGTGCTGTTCGTCGTCCGGCTCGTCCTCGTGTTGATCTCGCTCGTCATCATCGGCATCAGCGCGATCAACATCGCCCACAACTTCTTCATGCAGGTCACCGAGCGCCGCCGCGAGCTCGGCCTGCTCCGCGCGATCGGCGCGACGCAGCGCGACGTACAGCTCGTCGTCCTCGGGGAAGCCGGGCTGATCGGGCTGATCGGCGGCGTGCTTGGAGTGCTCTTCGGAATCGGGATGGCGAAGGGCGTCGACTACATGTCGAATCACTACTTGCCGCGATTCCCATACAAACCCGAGACTTGGTTCCACTTCAGCTGGTGGATCTGGACAGGTGGGTTGGTGTGTGCAGCCAGCTTCGCCGTGCTCGGCGGGTTCCTACCCGCTCGGCGCGCGTCGAAGATGGAGCCTGCACAGGCGCTGAGCCAGAACTAAAGTCCTGGAAGTGGTGCGATCTCTGCGGTACTTCCTACGCCCTCGGGGGATAATCGCTTGTGGCCCAAGGATTCGTTTTCAGATAGGGTCCCACCCAATAGCGGCCGGGTGCCCGGGCCGCGACCAATCACCGTGAAGAAGCCGACACCGTTCGGAAAGTATTATCTGCTCGAGCGGATCAACGTCGGCGGTATGGCCGAGGTGTTCCGGGCGAAAGCATTCGGCGTCGAAGGGTTCGAACGGCTTGTCGCGGTCAAACGCATCCTGCCGAACATCGCGGAGGACAAAGAGTTCATCCGCATGTTCATCGAGGAGGCGAAGCTCGCGGTTCAGCTGAACCACGCGAACATCGCGCAGATCTTCGATCTCGGCGTCGTCGACGGCGCGTACTACATCGCGCTCGAGCACGTTCACGGCCGCGACCTTCGCGGCATGTTCGATCGCTGCCGCCAGCTCGGCGAGCCGATGCCTGTCTCGCAAGCCTGCTTCGTCGTGATGAAGCTGTGCGAGGGCCTCGACTACGCGCACAACAAGCGCGACCAGGCGGGCCGCGAGGTCCATCTCGTCCACCGCGACGTGTCGCCGCAGAACGTGCTCGTCTCGTTCGAAGGCGAAGTGAAGATCATCGACTTCGGCATCGCGAAGGCGGCCGGCAAAGGGTCGAAGACGCAGGCCGGCATCCTCAAGGGCAAGTTCGGCTATATGTCGCCCGAGCAGGTCCGCGGCATTCCGATCGATCGCCGCAGCGACGTGTTCTCGTGCGGCATCGTGCTGTACGAGCTGCTCACCGGCGAGCGCTTGTTCGTCGGCGAGAGCGACTTCTCGACGCTCGAGAAGGTCCGCAACGTCGAGATCCTGCCGCCGACCACGTACAACCGCCGGATCCCCGACGAGCTCGAGCGGATCGTGCTGAAGGCGCTCGCGAAGGATCCCGAGGAGCGTTACCAGAACGCGATCGATCTGCACGACGAGCTCCAGGCGTTCGTCTACACCGCGGGCGAGTTCTACTCGCGCAAGGATCTCGCGGGCTGGATGAAGAAGACCTTCGGTCGCGAGATCGAAGAAGAGACCGCGAAGCTGGAGAGCTACCGCCAGCTCAAAGCGCCGGCTGACGCGCCGGTCGCCGCGCCTGCCATGGCGCGCACCCCCACCGGCTCGAAGCCGCCGGTCGTGCCGGGTGCGGCGCGCCGCTCGACCCAAGGCATGGCCGCGGTCGGCAACACGAGGCCACCGCCGCCGCCGACGCGGATGTCGCAGCAGATGCAGGCGGTGTCGCCGTCGCAGCAAGCGATCACCGCGCCGACCGGCAAGCTCGGCAAGCGCCAGGTCGAGTCGGGCGAGCTCGCGTGGGATGACGACGAGCTCGAGACCCAGATCTACGACAACCCCGAGGACGATCCGCGCAACCAGCCGAAGCCGGGGCATCAGGAGATTCCTCGCGCCGCGGCCCGCCAGAGCGGCAAGCAGGCGAGCATCCCGCTGTCGGCACCTGCGCCGACGCCTGCGCCCGAGCTGGCGGCATCGCCCGCCGCGACGTTGACCGGCACCGGTCCGGACCTGTCGTCGCTCGTCAGCACCGCGACGGGCTGGGAGTCGGCCGCGGGTGCGAATGGCAGCGCGGCCTCGCACGGCTTGTCGCATGGGCCCTCGAATGGGCCCTCGAATGGATCGACGTTGCCGCCGCCGTTCGCGAACGGCTCCGGCAAGGGTCCGACGCCGGCAGCACCACTGTCGCCGTACGCGGCGCCGATTCCGAGCATCCCGCAATCGCGCGAGACCGCGGCGCCGGTGCGCCTCGTGTCGACGCCGAACGAGCCCGTGTTCGATCCGATGGCGTCGTTCGGGGCGGGCATGCTGCGCAAGGGCGCGAAGCAGCCGAAGTCGAAGTCCGTCGTCTATATCGCCGTCGGTGGCGCGGCGGTCGCCGTGATCGCGGTGATCGTCGTCATCACGATGACGGGCGGCGAGAAGACCAAGCATCCCGTGGCGAACCCCGGTAGCGATGTCGCGGTCGTCGCCGGTGATCAGAACACCGGCTTCGATCTGTACGTGGTGCCCGGTGGCGTCACGACCTGGCGGCTCGATGGCGAGTCGCGCACCGACAAGCTGCCGTCGCGGATCCGCGGCATCTCGCCGGGCCAGCATCAAGTCTCGATCGACGCGCCGCCTGGCTTCATGAGCCAGAACCAGCCGATCAGCGTCGAATCCGGTAAGTCGCCGAAGGTCGAGATCGCGTTGAAGCCGATCGAAGGCATCAGCGGCGACTTCGAGTCGACGCCGCCCGGCGCGAAGGTCTCACTGATCATCGACGGCAACCGCCAGCTGCTCGGCGCGAGCCCACAGAAGGCGCCGCTCGATCCGCGCAAGACGTATCAGGTGCTGTTCGAGAAGGACGGCTACGTCTCGATCAACAAGCCGATCGTGTTCACCGGCTCGCTCGACGAGAAGGTCGTCGTCAACCTCGAGAAGGCCGGCACCGCGACGGTCGCCGATGTAGGCTCCGGTGCGGGCTCGGCGATGGCCGTCGCGCATCCGGTGACGAACCCGGTGACGAACCCCGTCACGCATCCTGCGGGCGGCGGCAACCCGACCGCGGTCACGCATCCCGCGGGCGGCGGCAACCCGACCGCGGTCACGCATCCGGCCGGCGGTGGCGACAAGGTCGCGACGAACCCGCTGCCCGGCGAGAAGACCGGTGGCGGTGACAAGACCGGCGGCGACAAGACCGGCGGCGACAAGACCGGCGGCGACAAGACCGGCGGCGGTGACAAGACCGGCGGCGGCGACAAGGTCGCGACCGGCGGTGGCGGTGGCGAAGGCACCTTGCTCCTCGGCTCCAAGCCGCCGTGCGAGATCTTCATCGACGGCAGCTCGACCGGTCAGCACACGCCTGCGAAGGACATCAAGCTGCCCGCGGGCAAGCACAAGATCACGCTCGTCAATAACGAGTTCTCGCTCAAAGAGACGTTCACGGTGGAGATCAAGGCCGATGCCCCCAACAAGGTCATCAAGGACTTCTCCGCCAAGATCAATCCGACGCAGTAGTGCGTGCCGGGCGCTGCAGCGCCCGAACCAAAGCGAAGCCGATATTTCGGCGAGCCTCTGCGCGTCGCGAAGCGGCGCGATGTGATCGACTTCTCCGCCAAGATCGATCCGACGCAGTAGTGCGTGCCGGGCGCTGCAGCGCCCGAACCAAAGCGAAGCCGATATTTCGGCGAGCCTCTGCGCGTCGCGAAGCGGCGCGATCGACTTCTCCGCCAAGATCGATCCGACGCAGTAGCGCAGCTAGCGCAGCTACTCGAGCGGCTCGAGCTTCTCGGGCGGCGCCGTCGTCACGAGGTCGCGACCACCGGTCGCGAGGTTCGTCATGTCGAACCCGGGCTGCGGGTGCGGTCCGAGCAGGATGTACATCGTCGGCGGAATCGTCGGCCGATCCTTCTGCCACTTCGCGTCGAACATCTTGCGCTGC
>JBDUAS010000251.1:0-10367 GCA_040004535.1 Deltaproteobacteria bacterium | reverse complement strand
GGGTTCGAGTCCCCCTTCGCGCACGAACTAGGCAGCCGTTTTGGCTGCCTTTTTCATTTCAGCAGTCGGTTCTGCTGCCACGTGGCTGCCACGCGCACCCAGCATCTTGAGGACGCGTTGATCTGGATCGCGTTCGGATTCTGCGACGACCAAGATCGACTCCGGGATGTCCCGGCGATGGTTCTCCGCTACGTGGACGTAGATCATCGTCTCGTCGATCCGCTTGTGCCCGAGCCAGGTTTGAAGCCGCCACGGATTCACGCCGAACAACGCAGCATGCGTTCCGAACGAGTGGCGCTTATGCCGACGTCGGCATAAACGCCGTTATGCCGCCTCCCGGATTATGCCGACTGGCGATGCGGTGTTGCTCGTGAGAGGCCACGCGACGGGTGCTAGCCGCGTTTCGGCGCGACTCGATTCGGCATAATCCGGCTGCCCTCCACTTGGTCGACGATCGTCGGCCAAGGAGGAGACATGATCGAGCACTTCGTAAGCGAGCAGGAAGCTCGCGTCTTGCGCGCAAGTCCACTCGGCGCGCACCTCGACGCATTCGCGGCCGAGTTGGTCAAAGCTGGATACTGTCGGTTCGTCGGGCAGATCCGGCTTCGAGTCCTAAAGGATCTCGGTAGCTGGCTGGAGGCGAGGCGGCGCAGCGTCGCTGAGCTCGACGAGGAGCTCGTCGAGGCGTACCTCAAAGACCGTCGCCCGGACGCTGGCTCGGACAGGCGAAGCGCGCCTGTTCAGCTTCAGAATTCACCCCGGTCGGGATCTCCGACAGTACGTCAGGATGCGATCCGGCTTGGCCGGACAGTCGCGGTCAATAAGTCTCGAGCTGACGAAGGTGGCGTAGCAACTCGGAGTGGAGGGGACGCCGCCGGGTTTGCGCAGAAATCGCGAAGCGTTGTGCGGATACGTGGATCTCGGCGTCAGTCACGCTCGGTGGCCGGGTCGTCACCCCGGCAGTCTTTGCCGCGGGTCGACATGCACTGGATCGCGAGCTCGTCGGCGTCCTCGTGCTCGCGCTGCGGTCAGCGGGATGGGCTGCAACTTGTGATGTGACGCTCGACGCCCTCAAGCAGTCCCTGCCCTCCCCCATCCGAGCATCGTCGAAGGCACCGTGGATCTCACGGAGCCGCTCGCGATCGCACTTCCCGACGGCGATCTCGGCGCGCTCGCCGACAAGGCGTTCGTCAAGGGGCTGGTCGAGCATTCCGAGGATGCTCCGTTCGGCGAAAAGGGAGAGACCAAACTCGACAAGAAGGTGCGCCACGCGAAGCGGCTCGTCGCACGCGGCAAGGCGATCGTCGCCGGGTTCGAACCATCGAGCGTGCTTCCCGCGATCGAAAAGGCGCTGTCGCCGCGGTTTCACCTCGACGCGAAGCTCGAAGACATCATCGTCTACGAGAAAGGCGGCAAGTTCGTGCGCCACAAAGACACGCCGCGCACCGCGAACCTCGTCGGGACGCTCGTCGTCGAACTGCCGATCGCGCATGAGACGATCGTGGATGGTGGCAAGAAGCACGTCGTCGATTGGAGCGGCAAACCCGCTCGCGGCGAGGTGCGCTGGCGCGCTGTTCAGCGACCTCGACCATGCGTACCAATTCCATCCAGGCTCGGCTCGCGATGGGCTCCGGGGGCTGACGCGTTTTTGTCGGTCACAATCGGCTGGGTCGCGCATCTATCGCATCATGAAGACTCAAAGAAGCTACATACGATTGTTGCTCGCTACCTCGCTCGTGTACGGCGCGTGCATCCCGCCTGAAGGTGACGATTCACTCGCGACCGAAGCCGACGCATTGAGCGGGTTGCCGCTGGCCGACTTACCGAACAGCACGCCGGTGCCACCTGGCTACGGCACGTACTGCAGCGTCACGGATCCAACGAACGGCGGGTGGGCAATGCTGATGAGTGGTCCCGGGGGCGATCCGTGTAGCGAGCTCAGCAGCAAGGTCGGCCAGAGAGCGGTGATCCGTCGCGCCGGATTGTGGGCGGTCAACGGCGTCAACAATGCGATGGTCCGTTGCGACAACAACGTACTCTCGGTGCGGCGCAACTGGGGCCCGGCCGCGGCCAACGATGTGGCCGCCGACGCCCGAAATGTCGCCGGGAAGAATTGCTACATCACGGTCTCACCGACCCAGCTTCCCGTGTTCGGATTCCCGTACGACCAGTCGGCGACGGTTACCGGGACCTCGGTCTACGGCTATGACGTTTCGGGCAGCCCGGTGAGCACGGCCAACTTCGGTCGGCTGCCGGGGGTTACGGTGTGCGAGTTCGATCGCACCGGCTACGGCTCGCACAACTGCACCCGGGACGCGAAGGGCAACCTCGGGCCTGCACCGTGGCAGCCCTACGTGCCGGCGTACGATTCGAACGAAGGTGCGTACGACTGGAGCATGGCGCGCGACACGCCGATCCTCGCGGTCGCCGACGGTGTGGTCCGTGGCGCGCACGCGCGGCCGACGGGAGACCCAACACAGACCCTGCAACTCGAGCTGTTTATCGAGACCGAGGTCGGGGTCGGCAACTATGCCGAGCACTTCGTGGCCGCGTATCACCACATGGAGCCCGCCCCTTTGAACTCCGCGCCCGTGGCTCAGTTCAGCGCGATCGCATCGCACTTGGTTGCGTGGAACGCAGGATGGGCCGCGCTCGCCCAGCCCACGCTCGCGTTGCCCCCTCCGGGCACCAAGGTCAAACGCGGCGACGTCGTCGGCTACATAGGTACGACCGGAAACTCGTCCGGCTACCATCTGGATCTCTCGGTCCACCGGCTCACCAACCTGACCGACGCTCGAGAGTACGTGTTCCACTCGTCGCCGAACCCGCTGGTGTTCGCGAGTGGGATCAACGGCTGGCCCGGTCAGATCGATCCGTTCGGTTGGGCCGCACCCGATAGCGTCGATCCGCTCTCCTACTACTACATGGACCAGCTGACCGACGCGGCGGCGAACCCGATCCATTTCGGCGCGTTCAGCATCAACCTCTGGCTCAATCCGCAGCCCGCGACGTGGACGTTCGGTCAATGGCCGCTGTGGCCGCCGACGAACGGCGGAGCCTCGCAGTGAGCTCCGCGACCTCGAAGGTCACAGATGTTCGAAGACCCTGATCCATCGGTCGCCGTCGCGCGCGTAGAAGGTCGTCATTCGCAGCAACACGCTCGCGAAATGACCACAAACGCCGATGCGCCACACGACTCGGTCGTCTGCCCATGCGGCTAGGATCTCCTTGTCTCGTGACAGATGAATCTCGAGCTGCTGAGACTCGACCTTCGCCGAGGTGTGGTTGTCGAATGACCACGGCCAGTGTCGCGGTCCGATCGTCTCGCTGACGATGAAATCGTCCGGACCGACCCCGATTCGTGTGGTTCCGATCGCTGGCGGAAGCAACGAGGTCTCCCCGTACGGTAAGAATGGCTCGTTGTACTGGGTCAGGATCTCGTCCTGGACCTGCGCGATAAGCCGCCGACGTCGGTCGTGATCGGATTCCCCTGCGGCCAGCGCGATGTGCGGCCGAGGTGGCGCGGCGTTGATGCACGCTGCGAAGGCGAGCGATAACAGCTGCGGCCGGCCCACTATCGCTTTGGTAGAACGCGAGGTTTCAGCGGCGACTCGTTTGGACCGCGGGTCGTTCGACCACGCGATACGGCGCGCGTAGTATTCGCTGATCTCGTCTTCGTACGCTCGGACGATCGCCTTGTCCGGCTCCCATCTCGGCGTGTTCTTGACCAGATCCTTCGGGGCGAGCAGCTGGACGATGCGGCCGTGTACCTCGAAGCTCGCGATCCATTCGGGCGTGATCAGTGTCTTGTGGCCGATCCCCCAGTGGGACGTGTCGATCGCTAGATAACGAATCGCCCAGTTCTGCTCGTCGATGATGAAGTCATCGACATGCCCGACAGCGTCGTCGATTTCATGAAGGTGATATCCGATGACTTCGCGAGTGCTACGCAGGTGATGATCGCTTTCCGCCGGTCGCTCGCGATGGTCCGGTGGGCCGGGCGCCATGATCTCGGCCCACTCTCCCTAGTGCGACCACCCGTAGTGCTCGTTTAGAGCCACCTCGTGTTGCAACGAAACAGGTTTGTGAAGATCGATCGACGGGCTCGACTCGATCTGTTGTTTCGTGAGCCGCACCGACAATGTTCGCGTCCGCAGCGACGACTCGCCGAACGAGATCGGGGACAACAGGATCTCGCGCGTGGCGAGCCAGTCACCGGTCTTGATGACCAGGTAACGCACGGCCCATTTGGCGTCGTCGAAGTAAGCATGCTCGACATGTCCGATAAGCGCGTGCGATCAGCCAGCGGCCAACGCCATTGGCCAACAACCATGTCGCGCCGACGATCGTCGCCGCGAAGCTCACGACACCACGTTCGTTCGCCACCACCCAGCGCGTGATCCGGCTCTGGATGCCGCGGCTACGCAGGCGCCCGAAAATCGGCGTCCTCCACCAGCTCAACAAGACGAGAGTGATCGGAACCGCCAGCACCCAGCACGTGCGCCAGACCCACGCATAGATCGCGCCCTCGCCCACACTCGACTGCGAGAGCGAAAGCACGAGGCCGACGATGACGATCGTACCGGACACCACCCGGAACGATCGATACCGAAGTGCCTCGGTATCGTCGTTACTGTCTTCGAGCACCGCTTGTCGAGCCACGATCGCATCGAGGACGCGGATCGCCAGCGTGCCGAGCAAGGCCCACTGGAGGATGTTGCCGAGGAGGATGAATTCTGGAAGCGCCGCGACGAGTGGAGCGATTTGACTCGCCGACCACAGCAGTACGAGCCACTCCAACGGTCCGCGGATCCGTGCCAGATACTACAGCGTCGTCGTCGAGATCTGTTTCGCTCGCGAAACGGGCGCGCGCGACGTTGGCCTGACTTGGGATCGCGCGAGCAGCCTCGGCGCACGCCGCCGCCACCAGCGAAACCCACCAAGGAGCGCGATCAACAACAAGGCTGACTTCGCCGTATCGAGCGGTCGCTCTCGATACGAGTTGACGAGCTCCATCACGAGTCGTGGGAGCGCTGCGATGTGGAACCGGACCTCCAACGAGATCTGATGGAGCTCTCGGCTAGCCTGCGCGCGCCCCTCGGCACCAAACCCTTGCAGCGTACCGCGCCGTGCGCTGCCCAGAGCGGCGAGCAAGCGTAGCCGGTCGCGATTCATCTCGACGATCGCATCGCGCGCTGTGGTCGCGCGATCCCATCGCGCCTTGCGCTCGAGGGCCTCTAGCCGCTGCGCTGTCGCTTCGACCGACGTTCTCAGCACGATCAGGGACGCATCCAGCGGCCCGTCGACGGGGGCGCGCGGCACCTCGCTCGGCGCGTCGAGCGCATCGAGTGCCTGTGCGAGCGCCTTGCGTTGAGTGGTTAGTACGTCGACGAGCTCGTCGTATCCGCGCTCCGCAGCGCTGGCATCCCCCGCCGCGGCAAGCTCCTTGACCTTGCGATCCCACGTCAGCGCGAGGTCGTGAATTGCATCGAGCGCCGTCTCGTGTCGCAATAACGCGGCTTCGAGCTGTGCCTGCTGCGCGACGGTCGCGTGAAGTGCCGCCTTTGCCTCCTCGAGTTGTCGAGCACTCTCGGTAGCGGCGCGTTTGGCCGCCGCTAGCGCACGAGCCTTGTCTTCGGCCGCGGTCCGAGTCTGTGCTGCGAGCGCAGACTGCGCCGCGTCTTCGGAAGCCCGTTTCTCGTCGACCGGGTCGGGTGGAGGGGCGGCTGCGACGGCGCGGCGATGCGCGAGGTCAGCAAAAAGCGCATCGCGTGCGGCGTCGCTCAGGTCCACGAACCGGATCCGGAGCGCATCGAGCTCCGAGCGTGCCTCGGCGAGTCGAAGATCCGGCTCGTCGCTGCTGTTGCCAGATCCGATTCCAGCGCCAGCGCCGGCCGCCGAGCCTGCGCCGGATCCGCCGGTAGCCGGCGTCGTTGCCGCTCCGTCGAGTAACGCGAGGAACGACTGCCGACGGGTGGCGGCGAGCCCGATCTCGCCCTCGGCGCCGAGATCGACCTGCAGCAAGGACCGCGGATCGACGTCCACAGGCAACGTTCCGGCGAGGAACGCTTGCAGCTTCGCGACCTTCGCGCGGAGCTCTGACAAGCGGTGTTGCTTCGTTGCGAGCGTCGTCGCTTGCAGCTCGAGCGCCGCTCGAGCTGCTTCGTGTTCGCCAAGGATCTTGATTCGCTGTGCGCTCGGAAGTCTGAGGAACTCTGCGCGCGCCTCGGCGAGAACCAGCACGGGATCGTCCGCGGCTGGTTTCGCGAGGACCTCGTGCTTCGGATTCGCGCGTTCGAGTGTCGAAGCGAGATGTCGCCGATCCGCGGAGCTCGTCAGGTCGACGACGAACAGCGCCCGCGGGTCGACCGAGGGGGCGAGTGTTCCCGCGATCAACGCTCGGATCTGCGCCGCGGTCCGGCTCGGATCGAGCGTGGGTCGCGTCGGTAGGTCGGCAGCCACCTGCCCCGTTCCGGGCGTGGCATGTATGGAGCTTTCGACGCCTGCGTCGAGAGGGTCCGCGCGCACAGGAGCACCTATGCTTGCGATCGCCAGCGCGAGCAGGACAACGATCCACGCCCGTTCGCCGGTGTGCGGCCACATCAGCGCAGCGTAGGGCGAATGGTTGCATCGGGCTATCGGGGCGGAGCGATTCCGGCATACGCTGCGGGGAAGATCGCGATCGAGCGCGCTAACATGCCGCGCGCGCGCGTATCGGCCGACGACAGGCGGGTTCGCCGCCGTACTCGACGACGGGTCGTGTCGAGATCCTCGGTCACGCCTCGAGCTCGGGGTTGGGTCGATCGCGTCCAGCGAGCTCGCGAGCGGTCGCCTTGGGGAGCTCGAACCAGAACAGCGCTCCGTGCCCCGGCTTCGAGCTCACCCCAAGCGAGCCGGCGTGCGCGCGGACCAGCCGGTCCACGGTGGCCAACCCGAGACCGATTCCGGCGCCGCCGCGCTGGAGCTGTACGTGCGGCCGGAAGATCCGCTGCTGGTCCTCGACCGAGATGCCCGGTCCCGTGTCCTCCACCTCGACGCGCCAGCCGCGGTCGGTCTCGAGGACGCGCAGCTCGATCCGGCGTTCCTGCACGTCGCCCATGTACTTGATCGCGTTCTGCCCGAGGTTCGACACCAGGCTCGTCAACACGCCCTTGCTGCAAGCGATCGATCCCGGTGGAATCGTGGCCACGTGCAGCGTGATTCCGGACGGCCTCGCCTGATCGTTCAGGGCGTCCGCCAGATCCGCGAACACCGGCGCGAGCTCGGTCGAGGCTCCTACCTCTGGATGCCCACCTGCAGAGGAGAACGCCAGGAGTCCATCGACGAGCGTTTGAGCGCGGTTGATGGCGGCGATCCCACGACGTGTCGCCCGAGCCGCGGACGGATCCTGTTCACACACGTGGTTGACCAGCTCCAAGGCAAGGGATGCCGTCGCGAGCGGGCTCAGCACGTCGTGCGCGACCTGCCCGGCGAACTGGCCCAGCGCCGCGTTCTCGTACGCGAGCTCGGCCTCTCGGCGGTCGCGAGCTTCGCGCTCGGCTTTCCCGATGCGGACAGCACGCCGGAGCTGGCGAAGCGCGAGCCACGCCGCGCCGATCGCGAGGATGACGCTCGCTGCATCGAGCAGGACGACAATGCCTCTCGACTCGGCGCGCACTCGCTCGATCTCGGCCCCGAGTCGCTGACCTTGCGTCGCATCGAACACGACGATGCGCTCGATGGCCTCGTCGACCAGGCCGAACTCGTGATGAAGGCTCGCCAGCCTATCCGCATCCACACGCGGCATGACGTCCGCGATTTGCTTGTCCAGCGAGGCGAGGCCATCCTCGAAATGCTGGGCGAGCACGCGCTCGTGGGGAAAGAAGGGGAACGTCAGGTACGTTGCGAGCTCGCCATCGATGTTCTGTCGGGTCGCCGCGATCTGCTCGCGGATCGGGGGTTGCTCGGCGGCAGGCGCGGATGCATATCGTTCGAGATCCAGCTCGAGCCGCCGGAGGCCGCCTCGAGCCGTCGTGAGCACCTGCACACTCGGCATCGCGTTGGCGATGATGCCTTCGGCACGCTCGGCGATCGTGCTCGCCAGGAGCTCGCCACCGACCGTCGCCAGCACGAAACAGGTCACCACGCCGGCGAGAATCCCGACCAACCACCGCGCCCCCCTCATCTGTGCTGACGCTACCTTCATGATGGCCGATACCGGACGCTCGGTCGATCAGCAATCCACTCCCGCGCGACACGTTGTCGCGAATCGACATGTTCAGTCTCGACGCTCGGCGCCACCATGCGCGGACAGCGGTTCGTGCTCCAGAAAATCGCGGAAGCGCTCGACCGCGATGAGCCGGCCCGTACGGTCAGGCGTCCATGTCATCGGGCGCATAGCGCATAGGTGACGCTGATCGATCGGTACTTCGCCGGTGTCACGAACGAGAACAGCGGGGGGGTCTTCTCGAGCAGCCACGGCGTGTGTTGCGAGCCGATGATCATCGCAGGTCGGAAGATGCTGACGATCGCGGGGCCGTGCGCGCATACGGCCTCCTCCGCTTCGCCCTTCACGCGGCTGTAGCGCGACATCCCCTCCGCCCCGCTCCCGGTCGACTTCGCCTGCGGATTGGCACCCGCGACGGTCATCAGGCCGAGGTGCTTCACCTTGCCCGACGCCTTCTATGCACACCGAGACCGGCTTCGATCTGCTCGAGCGCGCGCGGCTCCGGGCAAGAGCGGCAACGATCGAGAAGAAAGCGATCGGCGACTCGTTCGCGGATGCGCACCCCGTCGTCGGGCCCAAGCCGCACGGTTCATGCCGCCCGTTGCCGCGGATGGCGGTACCGCGCCGGCTGGATGGTGACCACGATCGCAGGATGAAGATCGCCCTCGCGCTCGCGTGCGCCCTGACCGGCTGTCTCGGGCCGGAGCACTGCGACACGTACTACGAATCCAAGGACGCGTACGAAGGTGGACGGCTCGCGTCGGGACAGGACCTGGTCGCGGTGACCTGGTACCGCACCGACTCTTCCGACACCTTCGCGGCGCTCGTCTCTGCGAGCGGCGTGATCTCGCAGGCCGTGCAGCTCCCGGCCGGTCTCGGTCGACCGGCGTACGCACTCAGCGGTCGCGCGATGCAGGCGACCACCGGTCACGCATCCGCGATCTGGATGGAGGCCGACAGCCACCAGATCACGACAGCTGTGGTCGGGGATCACGACGTGTGGTCGTCGGTGATCGCTCCGGTGATCGGTGACCCTGGCGATCAAACGGGCGTCGTGTTCGACGGCCACACGTATCAGATGTTCTGGTTCGCCGGCGCGCAGCTGATGCACGAGCAAGTGTCCGAGCAGGGCCTGTTCGGAGGCGTCGACGATCTCGGTGCCGCAGGCGGCAGCGCTCCGGCGCTGTTCGCCGTCACCGACGGCGCCGGAGCGATCTACGTGGTCGTCGAAGACGGCTCGACAACGCGCGTGCTCTCGTTCGATCCCGCGACCACGTCGACGCGCGAGCTATGGTCCGGTCCCGACGTCGCAGGCAGCGAAGCATTCTGGTTCGCGGGCGAGCTCCACCTCCGCGAGGACGCCTATACCGACGTGCTGCACTCGTTCGATCCGGCAACGCTGCAGTGGCGCGACCACATGATGCCCGCCGAGGTCGCCGGCGGAACGTTGTTCGCGTCGCCGACCACGCTGTACGCGCAACGCGACCAAGTCTACGAGCTCGATCCAGCGCTCGTCGCGACCCGGCTGGGCTTTCCCCTCGGCGAGGGCGTCGCCGGCACGCTCGGTCCCGACTGGATCGAGCTCGCGACGTACGGCAACGGCAACACCCCGATCGCCGGCTTCGTCGAGCTGTCGCGCGGCTCCGCCAACACGAAGGACCCGATCTGGGCGATCTCGATCGCGGTGGACTCGCCGCCGATCGGCTCCACGGCGTGCGGTCACGGCATCTCCGTGCCTTGAGAGCGGGACAACTACGCGGTCATCGAATCGCGCCGATCGCCTCCGGGGCTCGCGTGCACGCCATCCGCTCGGAACCGCGCTAGAACGAGATCGTGACGCGGACCTCTTGCATGAGGCGCGAGCTGAACATGCCGCCGAGCACCGCCTCGGCGACCGCGAGCGCCGCGGTCGCGACGCCGATAATCAGTGGCAACACGAGCGTCGCCTGATGAGTCGCGAGGTACGACGCCAACGTCGTCGACGGCGCGAGCAACCAGATCACCGCGCTGATCGGGTGCGCGAAGCGCAGCGGCACGCGATCGCGTGCGAGCGCGATCGACAGCACGAGCCCGATCGCCAGAAGGGCGATGTTGATCGCGAGCACGGCCGCTGGTAGCGGCACGCCCGAGGAGATCGAGAGTGCGAGTGCCGTGAGGATCC
>JBDUAS010000250.1:0-10368 GCA_040004535.1 Deltaproteobacteria bacterium | reverse complement strand
TCGGCGTGCGCGACGAGGCGAAGGCGGTCGGCGGCATCGGCTCGTGCGGGCTCACACTGTGCTGCACGACGTGGCTGCCCGACTTCGTCCCGGTCTCGATCAAGATGGCGAAGGATCAAGGCCTCGTGCTGTCGCCGACGAAGGTGTCGGGTCAGTGCGGCCGGCTCAAGTGCTGTCTCGTCTACGAGCAAGCGGCATACGCCGAGATGCGTAAGGGTCTGCCGAAGCTCGGCAAGCGCGTCGTCGGTGCGCGCGGTGAAGGCCGGGTCGTCGAGGTCGACGTGCTGCGCCAGCGCATCCGCGTGTCGTACGGTCCGGGCGACACCGAGGTCGTGCCCGCGGCCGAGGTCAAGCCGCTGTTCCCGGCCGGCAACCAGCCGCCGCGCGAGGGTGGCGAGCGTCGGGACGATCGTCGCGACGATCAAGCGCGCCGCGGGACGACGCCGCGCCCGCAGCCGCAAGTCCCGTCCGAGACGTCGCACGACGATCGCGACGCCCAGATCGCGGCACTCCAGGCCGCGCACGGCGATCTGGACGATGACGACGACGATGACGACGACATGCCGGACCCGAGCCGCGATCCGAACGCCGAAGACTGAACCGAAGACCGATGACGACGCCTTTCTACATCACGACCCCGATCTATTACGTCAACGACGTGCCCCACCTCGGGCACGCGTACACCACGATCGTCGCCGACTCTCTCGCCCGTTATCACCGCATGCGCGGCGACGACACGCGCTTCCTCACCGGCACCGACGAGCACGGCCAGAAGATCGAAGAGACCGCGAAGAAGCGCGGGATGACGCCGCAACAACTCGTCGACCACGTCGCGCCGCGGTTCGACGAATGCTGGAAGACGCTCGGCATCGCCGACTACCACTTCATCCGCACGACTCAGCCGAAGCACAAGCGCGTCGTCGCGGCGCTGTGGAAGCGGATTCGCGAGCGCAACCCCGAGGATCTCTACCTCGCGTCGTATCAAGGTTGGTACTGCGTCGGTTGCGAGGCGTTCTATACGGAGAGTCAGCTCGTCAAGGACGGCGAGCGCTGGCTGTGCACGATCCACAAGACGCCGGTCGACTGGCTCGACAAGGAGCGCAGCTGGTTCTTCCGGCTGTCGCGCTACGCCGAACCGCTGCTCGCGCACATAGAGGCGCATCCCGAGTTCATCCAGCCGACCGCGTACAAGAACGAGATCGTGTCGTTCCTGAAGAGCGGCCTGCGCGACCTCTCGGTGTCGCGCACGAGCTTTCAGTGGGGCATCCCCGTTCCCGAGGCCGATCCGGAAGGCCTGTCCCACGTGATCTACGTGTGGATGGATGCGCTCACCAACTACCTCTCGGACCTGTGTCCCGAAGACGGCTCGCTCGGCGGCGCCGACGTCGAGCGCTACTGGCCGCAGGCAATTCACGTGATCGGCAAGGACATCCTGCGGTTCCACGCGGTGTACTGGCCGGCGTTCTTGATGGCGGCGCAGCTGCCGTTGCCGAAAACGATCTTCGCGCACGGCTGGTGGACGATCCGCGGCGAGAAGATCTCGAAGTCGATGCCGGCGACACGCATCGATCCGGTCAAGCTCGCCGACGCGCTCGGGGTGGGACCGCTCGGCCGCGCGATCGGCATCGATGCGATGCGCTACTACCTGTTGCGCGAAGTACCGCTCGGGCTCGACGGCGACTTCACGTTCGAGTCGCTGTTCGGCCGGTTCAACGCCGAGCTCGCGAATGACCTCGGCAACCTCGTCAATCGCAGCCTGACGATGATCAACAAGTTCATCGTCAACGTGCAGCCGATCCGCGACGCGCACATCGTCGAGCTGCCGGCGCATCGCGAGCTCGAGGTGTCGGTCGCCGAGGCCATCGCGGCGACGACCGCCGCGTACGACGCGATGGCGCCGAACAAGGCGCTCGAGGCGACGTGGAAGCTGGTCCGCGATGCGAACAAGTACGTCGATGCGACGCAACCGTGGGTGCTCGCGCGTGACATCGCCAAGCATCCCGAGCTCGCGCTCGTCCTCCACGAGCTCGCCGCGGTGATCGGCGTGATCGGTGGGCTCGTCGCGCCCGTGCTGCCGACGACCGGCGCCACGCTGCGCGAGTGGGTCGGCATCCCGGCGGCGCTGCGCGCGAAGTGGCCGAGCGTCGAGGATCTGCTGCAGCCGATTCACACCGACCACGTCGCGAAGCAAGCGACGCCGCTCTACCCGCGGCTCGACGAAGCGGCTCAGACCAAGATCTTCGAGTCCATGGTCCCGCCCGATCCGGCCTCGCTCGCGCAGATCGCGAAGACCGCCGCCGCCCCGCCGGCCGCGAGCAAGACGATCGAGTTTGCCGACTTCGAGAAGCTCGAGCTCCGCACCGGTAAAGTGCTGTCGGCGGTCGCTGTGCCGAAGAAGGACAAGCTGCTCCACTTGTCGGTGGATCTCGGTGAAACAAAGCCGCGGTCGATCGTCGCGGGCATCGCCCAGGCGTTCGAGCCGGCGACGCTCGTCGGCAAGCAGGTGATCGTCGTGGCGAACTTGGCCCCACGCAAGCTCGCCGGTCTCATGTCCGAGGGCATGATCCTCGCCGCGGGCGACGACCAGATCCTGGGACTTTCGGCGATCGATCACGACGTGCCCCCGGGAACGCGGGTACGATAGGAGTTCTGATGTCGGAGCCACGTCGTGCACCGCGCCTGGTCGTCAATGCGCCTGCCGTGATCGAGTCGATCGGACAGGCGTCGATGCAGCTCCACCCGAACCTCGCGCGCGTGTTCCGCCGCGTCGATGCGGACAAGAGCTCGGTCGGCACGAAGTTTCCCGCGATGATCCGCGACCTGTCGACGAACGGTGCGTTCGTGTCGGGTGCGCCGCTGCCGTTGCTGTCGCGCGTCGCGCTAAAGTTCGAGCTCAAGGGTGTCGGCACGGTCGACGCGATCGGCTGGGTGCTGTGGCAGCGGATGGACGACTGCGAAGTTCCGAACGCCGATGCGAACGCGACGTTGCCGAAGGGCTTCGGCGTGCTGTTCGAAGCCATCCCGATGGAGACTCGCACCGCGATCGCGGCGCTGGTGAGTCGCATCGGTGGCCAGTAGCCCCGCTACTACGTTCGCGTTTCGCCCGCGCTATCGCGGCGTCGCGCTGACTTCGATCGGCGTCGGCGGTGTGCTCGGTGCGATCGCGATCGTCAGTCTGGGCGCGGCGCTCCTGCCGCTCGCGACCGGTGCGATCGGCATGGTGCTCGGCGCGGGCTATCTGTTGTCGCCGTCATGGAAGCTCGCGGTCGTGATCGACGACGACGCGCTCGAGGTTCGCTCGCCGGTGAAGTCGCGGTTTCGGTTGCCATGGGGTGACGTCAAAAAAGTCGTCGCATCGCCGACCACGCACACGTGTTTCGTCGACGGTGGCGCACCCGAGCGCAGCCTGCTCGTCCCCGGTGATGGAGCGCCGGCGCCCTACGATCTCGAGGACAAGCAAGCGTTGTTCGACGCCATCCTTGCTCACGTCACTCCGGACAAAGTCGAGACCGTCGCCAGCCTCAACGCCAAGAAGTAGGTGTTAGCGTTTTCGTCGGAGGGAAACGCCATGGGTCTGTTCGACAAAGTGAAGGGTCTCGTCAAGGGTGCAGCGCAGAGTGCCGCGCAGAACGCCGTCCAACCGCAGCCACAGCCGGCGGCGCCACAACCGCCTCAAAATTTTCCACAACACTCGGCCGAGCATCATGTCGAGCCAGCCGCGCCGCACGCCGACCACGTCGCCGCCTCGGACGATGGGGACGATGGGGACGTCGCCGGGTTCGACGTGAACGCGGATGAAGGCGCGTTCTTCCGCGCCGTCCTTCACATGGAATCGGAAGGCCAGTTCGGCGGCACTGACGAGTCACGCGCCGAGATCATGGAGCAGTACGGGATTCGCGATCGTAGCCACTGGCAGGTCGTCAAGGACTCCAACTACGGCGTGCTCGCTGAGAAGTACGGCTCGTTCAACGAGGTCTCGCAGCAAGAGATGAATTGGCGCCAGGGCGAGATGCAGAAGGCAATGACGGCGCAGACCGCGAAGACGGCCGCCGGTGGCGGCTTCGAGCCCGTCGAGGGCATCGGCCTCGAGCAGTGGGCCGCGATCAACGCGGCGATCGTCGGCGGTCAGAACCATGAAGACCTCCTGAAGGGCGCCGGCATCGACAACGCTCGCTGGCAGCGCGCGAGCGCGGAGTGGAATGCGCGGATGTCGCGCGACACCACGTTCGCGATCACGACCGCGTACGGCAACGCGTTCCAGGCCGCGTCGAAGGGCAAGTACGGCGACTACGCGCGCGAAGCCGCCGCCGCGCGCGCCGCGAACCGCGACGTCTCGATGGAGCCGCCGGTAACGTGGGAGCAGTACTACGGCTTCATGTACGAGCAGGGCTACGCCGCGAAGCAAGGCAAGGACCCGGTCGCCGCGCTCGAGTCGCTCGGCCTCACGATCGTTGACTGGACGGATCTGTCGACGTTCATGGGCTACGTGTTCGTGCGGGACGCCGGCCGCAACTGGAAGAAGTACGAAGAGATCCACAAGCGCGTCGAGGCCGAGTACGCCGCGAAGTATCCGGGCGTGAAGGCCGACGTCGACATCCAGTTCTGATCGAACCATGTCGGCGGCACAACAACGCTGGAGTGCGTTCCTCGCGCAGATCGAGCAGCGCCACGCGCAGGTGCGCGCGGAGTCGGAGCAGTTCGGCACCGCGTACACCAACGACGACCTCGCGCCCCTGTCGCATCACTTGATGGGCGTGAAGTCGCGCCTGCAGGATCTCGAACAGAGCATCGAGGCGACCTGGCACGCGAAGGTCGACGACGTGTTCGCGGCCGAAGGCGCGTCGGGGGACACGCGATCGACCGCGTTCATGCAAGGTCGTACGCTCGGCCACACGCTCGACGACGAGCGCGAGGAGAGCGAGATCCGGATCATGGCGGAGCAAGCGAAGCGCAGGTTCGATCCGGCGGTCAGCGCCCACGTGCTCGCGCAAGAAGCGGCGACCGGCGAGTGGCGCACGATGCGAACGGCCTTGCGCGCGCTCGACGTGTATCGGCCACCTGCCCCGCTCGCCGCGGTGAAGGCATACGAGCGCGCACAGATCGCGTACTGGCGCGCGTACTTGACGGTGCGGCACCGCTACGAGCCCGCGATCCAGATCCACAACCTGCCGTTCGAGATCGGGTCGCGGATGGAGCAGTGGTACGTGTCGTCGGCGGAGCTCGAGCCCGCATGGGTGCAGGCCGGGCGACCGCGCGAACCGTTGTGATGCTACGTATTAGCCGTGTCGTATCTGTTCCCGTCCGCGACGATCACCTTCGACGCTGCGCTTCGCGACCTCGCGAGCGGTAGCCCGAAGGCGCGCACGCTCGCGGCACATGCGCTCGGCGGCGTCACCGATCCGGTGGAACGCCGGCGCGCGCTCGACGCGCTGACCCGCGCGCTCGACGACGACCGTCCCGAGGTCCGCGCCGAGGCGTGCAGCTCGCTTGGCGAGCTCGGCGAGCCCGGTGCGATCGCGGCCTTGATCAAGCGACTCGCCGACGGTGCCGCGCCGGTCCGCCAGAACGCGGCGATCGCGCTCGGCACGATGCGCGCGACCGAGGGTTTCGATCCGCTCGCCGAAGCACTCGCGAACGGGCCCGCGGATCTCCGGTTCCAGGCCGCGACATCGCTCGCCGAGGTCGATCCGGCGCGAGCGTTCGAGTTCGTGGTGAAGGCTTTGGATGACAAGGATCCGCAAGTCGTCGGCGCGGCCGCGCTGTCGGTCGGGGCGATCGCGAGCGAGCTCGGCGATGCGACCAAGCGCGAGACCGCACAGGCGGCGCTCGCTCCCAAGCTCGATCACAGCGATCCGGGCGCGCGGTTCGACATCGCGTACGCGCTCGCGGATCTCGACGACGCGCGCGGCAAGCCGACGCTCGCCGCGGCGCTCAACGATGAAGGTCGCGCGTGGGACGCGGTCACCGCGCTCGCCCGGTTGCGCGCGATGACCGAGCTCGCGCAGGCGGTCGCCGGCAAGAAGACGCCCAACGAGGCAGCGACGCTCGCCGCGGGACGGCTCCTCGCGCTCGATCCCGAGCACGCGGCCGCGAAGAAGGCGATCGTCGACGCGCTCACCCATCGCAAGGTCCACGTCCGCGGCATCGCGATCGAGCAGCTCGGCGAGATCGGTGGCGCATGGGCGAAGGAGCCGCTCGACAAGCTCGCGCACAGCGGCAAGGGCAGCGAGCTCCTCGAGCCGATCGCGAACGCCCTGCGCGCGATCGAGGGCCGTCATCCGACGGAAGGCCGCGCATGATCGAGCTGTTCGATTCGCACGCGCATGTCGACGGCCCCGAGTTCGATGCCGATCGCGAAGACGTGCTCGCCCGGGCGCGCGCCGCCGGCGTCAGGCAGCTCGTCGTGATCGGTGCGGTAGGTGATCCGACGAGCGCCGAGCGGGCGGTCGCTCTCGCCGAGCGCGACCCCGACGTGTGGGCGACCGTCGCGACGCATCCGCACGACGTCGAGAAGATGACGCCCGAGTGGTGGGCGACCCACGAGCGCCTCGCGCGCCATCCCCGGGTCGTCGCGATCGGCGAGACCGGGCTCGACTACTACTACGACCACTCGCCGCGCGAGCTCCAGCAAGAATGCTTTGGCCGGTTCATCGAGCTCGCGCGCGCGGCCGGTAAACCGGTCGTCTGCCACATCCGCGACGCCCACGACGACGCGCGCCGGATCCTGCGCGACCACGACGCGAGCGAGCTCGGCGTGATCATCCACTGCTTCACCGGCACGCCGGACGATGCCGCAGCGTATCGAGACCTCGATTGCTACGTGTCGTTCAGCGGCATCGTGACCTACAAGACCGCGCAGCCGCTCCGCGACGCGGTGCCCGTCGTCCCCAAGGATCGCCTCCTGATCGAGACGGATTGCCCGTACTTGGCGCCCATCCCCAAGCGGGGCAAGCGCAACGAGCCCGGCTTCATCGTCCACACCGCAGAGGTGGTCGCACGCGAAGCTGGTATGGATTTCGCGGACTTAGCACGCCAAACCAGCGAGAATGCCCGCCGCGCCTACCGGATCACTCGCGGTTGACTCTCAACAGTTTGGCCGGTATAGATTCGCTCCCCATGTCTCTGCAGCTCGGCCTCCTCGGCAAAAAACTCGGAATGACCCAGGTGTTCGCGGACGACGGCGAGTCGGTCCCGGTCACCGTGATCCAGGCAGGCCCGTGCGTCGTCGTCGGTACGCGTACGCAAGAGCGTGATGGCTACACCGCGCTCGTGCTCGGCTTCGACGAGAAGCCGGCGCGCCTCGCGAACAAGGCCGAGCTCGGCATCGCGAAGGCCGCGGGCGGTTCGAAGCCGCAGCGCTTCATCCGCGAGATCCGCGTCTCGGCGGAAGAGGTCGCGAAGTACACGGTCGGCCAGGTCATCGGTCCGAAGGACGTGTTCGCCGACGGCAACCCGCTCGACATCGAGGGTTGGAGCAAGGGCAAGGGTTACCAGGGCGTCATCAAGAAGCACCACATGAGTGGCATGACGCGCGCGCACGGTACCCACGAGTACTTCCGTCACGGCGGCTCGATCGGCTGCCGCCTCACCCCGCAGCGCGTCCACAAGGGCAAGCGCATGGCGGGTCAGATGGGCAACGAGAAGGTCACGCAGCAGAACCTCCAGCTGTTCCGCATCCTCGCCGAAGAGAACGTCATCCTCGTCCGTGGCTCGGTCCCGGGCTCGGCAAACGAGTACGTCGTGATCACCAAGGCCGCGACGCGCAAGCAGTACAAGCGCAAGGGCATGGGCAAGGAAGAAGTGCGGTCGAAGAACCCGCTGAAGGCGTCGAAGAAGGCAGCCGCGGGTCGCGGCTAGTCGCTTCTCCGTACGAGTGGTATACGCCCGGCCGCGCTCGCGACCGGGCGTTTGTCGTTTATGAAGTCCAAGGGCCTCTCCGACCGCAGCAACCGCCAAGATCGCTTTCATCAGAAAGCGAAGAAGGAAGGGTTCCTCGCGCGCGCGGTCTACAAGCTCTCCGAGATCGACGACAAGAACGAGCTGTTCGCGCCCGGCATGCGGGTGCTCGACCTGGGCTGCTCGCCGGGCTCGTGGCTGCAGTACGCGCGCAGTCAGGTCGGCCCGACCGGCCAGCTCGTGGGACTCGACCGAGCTGCGCTGGGCGGCAGTACGAGCGGTGCGCGGATCGAGGTCGGCGATGTCCTGACGATCGACGTCAAGCAGCTGCTCGGTGACCTGAGCGGATTCGACGTCGTGCTCTCGGACATGGCGCCCGATACCAGCGGCATCCGCAGCATGGATCAGGCGCGCTCGGAGGCACTGTTCGAGCGCGCGCTCGACATCGCGCGCCAGACCCTCGCGCCCGGCGGCAACTTTGTCGGCAAGCTGTTCATGGGACCGGACTTCAAGAAGCTGTGCGAGGAAGTTCGCGCAACGTTCACGCAGATGAAGACGCAGAAGCCCGCGTCGAGTCGTCAGCTCTCGATCGAGCAGTACGTGATCGGGAAGGGTTTCAAGAAGTCCAAGTGACGAAGCGGCTCCACATCGAGGCGTGGGGCGAGCCCGACCCGCGCAAGATCCAGCAGGCCGTGGAGGTGCTGCACGCCGGTGGCGTGGCCGCCTACCCGACCGATTCGATCTACGCGCTCGGCTGCGCGATCGAAGCGCGCGAAGCGATCGAGAAGATCTATCGCGCGAAGCAGATGCGCAAGAACCAGCGGCTCGCGCTGATCTGCCCCGACCTTTCGACCGCGTCGGAGTTCGGCGTGTTCTCGCAGACCGGCTTCCGCCTCGCGCAGCGGATCTTCCCGGGCCCCTACACGCTCGTCGTGCCCGCGACCCGCGCGACGCCGAAGCTCTTGACCGATGCGAAGCGCCGCACGGTCGGGATCCGGATCACGAGTCATCCGATCGCGCAGGCACTGGCGCGTGGCCTCGGCCGGCCGTTGCTGACGACCAGCGCGATGATCACCGACCCCGATGGCGAGCACGTGCCGTGTCGCGATGCCGACGAGATCATCGACACGTTCGGCTCGTTCGTCGATGTCGTGATCGATGCCGAGCAAACGCCCGCCGCGCCATCGACCGTGCTCGAGGTCGACGGCGACAACATCAAGCTCCTGCGCCAGGGTCAGGGCTCGATCGAGGAGTTCCTCGATCTCGTCGACGTCGACGCGGCCTAGCGAACGGTACGGGCGAGTCCGCTATCGGGGAACGACTTGAACCTTCGCGTCGTCGGGCCAAGAAGTCTTCGCGAGCCACGGATCGAAGCCCGCGTTCTTGATCGCGACGAGCATCGGTTTCGTCACGACCTTCGGTTCGCCGAGCGCCGCGTCGTACGAGACGAAGATACTCTCGTTCGCGGGATCGAAGCCGAGCTCGTAGATCTGCTTCAGCTCCGCGAGCGCGTAACGCACGCGCATGGGGCACGACTCCTCGCAGTACATGCCGAGCGCCTTGATCGTGACGTGCGAGAGCTGCGCGGGCCGTGGTGGATTGATCGGACTCACCGGCTGCGTTGCGATGGCGGCGGGCGCCGGCACCTGAGAGGGCGGCGGCGCGGCCTGATCGTGACTACACGCGCACACCAGCACGAGGAGCCAGGCGGCGCGCATGGCTAGTGATGGTGGTGATGCGTGGTGCCGGTGGGCTTCGTCGAGCCGTCGCCGCTCGGCACCGGGACGCCGAGCTTCTCGGGCAGCTTCGGATCGCACGCCGCCGCGACGCGGCCGACCTCGCTCGGAGGCTGAACCTTGTCCTTGATCTCGGTCAGGATCTGCTCCGCATCGACCTTGTCCTTCGTCGTCGGCGCCGGCTTCTTGTGCGTGCACAGCGCCTCCGCGAGCGTGAGCTCCGAATTGGGCGTCATCGCGCCGTCTTCCTTGGTCAGCGGGCCGAGCAGGTCGAGCGCCTTGTCTGGGTCGCCGCCCCTGAGGACGAGCTTGGCTTGCATCGCGCGCGCGGGGAAGTAACCGGAGTTGCCGGTCGCAGGATCGAGCGCCTGGTCGAGCTGCTTCTCTGCGCCGGCGGCGTCGTTGTTCGTGAGCAAGATGTCGGCGAGCGCGGTGCGCGTCCGATACGAAAACGGGTTCGGCTCTTCGTCGCTGATCTCGGCGAGCGCTTGCTCGAGCGCGGGCTGCGCGTTCTTGAGATCGCCGATCTGGTAGTACGCCATGCCGAGCGCGTGGCGACCGAGCTTGGTCTTTGCCTTGCGCGCGAGCTTCTCGAGGGCGTCGGTCGCGGCGGTCTTGTCCTTGTCGTTCTTCGCTTCGGCGGCCGCGACCATCCGCGCCCACTCGTGAACGATCTGGGCTTCGAGGTTATCGGGCGCCTTCTTGAGCGTGTCGTCCATCTCGGCGACCGCGTCCT
>JBDUAS010000519.1:0-3085 GCA_040004535.1 Deltaproteobacteria bacterium | reverse complement strand
GCCGCGTCGCTCGGCCAGGTCCACGCCGCGACGCTGCACGACGGCACCGCGGTCGTGGTCAAGGTCCAGTATCCGGGCGTCGCCGAATCGCTGCGCGCGGACCTCGACGACGCCGGGTTCGTGCGCCGGCTCGCGGGCGCCGAGATCGGCGAGACGCTCGACGCGCGCGGGCTCGCAGTGCTCGGCGAAGCGGTGCGCGGCGAGCTCGACTACCGCGCCGAGGCGGCGAGCCAGGAGCGGTTCGCCGCGGCGTGGGCCGACGACCCGGTGCTCCGCGTGCCGCGCGTGATCGGCGAGCTGTCGAGCGCGCGCGTGTTGACGATGACGCGCGCCCCGGGCCGGATGATTCCGGAGCTCGCGGGCGCGTCTGCGGAGCTTCGGCGCCAGGCCGCGCTCGGCATCTATCGCGCGGTGTGGGGCAGCCCGCTCGTCCATCGCTTGCTCAACGCGGATCCGAATCCCGGCAATTTCCTCGTCGAGGAATTGGCCGATGGCCACGTCCACGTGTGGTGCTTGGATTTCGGCTGCGCGCTCGAGCTTCCCGAGGCGGTGCGCGATGCCGATCGCGAGCTGTGGTGGGGCCTCCTCGATACCGACAACGAGGCGGGCGCGCAGCGGTTCCGGATCGGGCTCGCGAATGCAGGCTTGCTCGCGCGCACCGATTCGCTCGCGACCGACGCGCATCGCGACTGGGAGCGTGCGCTCCACGCGCCGCTCGCGACCCACGGCGACTTTCACTGGGGCAGCGCGTACGGCGATTCGTTCGCGGAGACCACCGCGCGCGTGCTCGCAGCGGGAACTGTGGTGCTACGTGCCGACGTGTTGTTGCTGTGGCGCCAGCGGCTCGGTGCGGCCGCGGTGATCGGGATGCTCGACGCGAAGGCGCACTTCGGGCGCGCGCTGAGCGATCTGATCGGCCACGGCAAGCGCGCGTTGCGCTAGCCGCCGCCGTAGGTGTAGCGAAGATACAGCCGCGAATCGATCGCCTTCATCGTCGCGAACTGCGGGACGAGGAACGCGTCGACGCCGAGCCCGACGGCGTAGTGGCGGTTCTCGAGCTGATACTCGAGGCCGGCGCCGCCGTGAAACGTGATCGAGTACTTCTCGCCCGGGTCGGTGATCATCGCCTTCTCGAGCACGTTCGACGAGATTATCGCGATGCCGGCGCCGCCCTCGACGAAGAATGCGACCGCACCGACGCGTCCGCCGAGCCGGCCGTCGGCGCCGCCGCGGTAGAGCTGGAACCATTGTCCCGTCGGTGGCGGCGGCGGCGTGGCCTCGTGACTGGATGCGGCGGCGTAGAGGCCGAGCGAGAACCACGAGAAGATGTCACGGCCGATCCGCAGCGACAGCTCGGGGCCGACCGCCGCGTCCTTCGATGTGTGCGGCAGATACGCGACCGCGCCGAGCGCGCCTTCGGCGAAGAACCCGGTCGACGCGACGCGCGGCGGTGGCTCGATCACCGGCTCGGCGACGCTCGGCATCACCGCAGCCGGTGGCGGTTCGGCTGCTGGCTGCACTCCTACACCCATCGTCTAGATCGTATCATTATCGCTTCAGGGCGTGTATGCGGGCACGTACGGCGCGGGATCCAGGATCGTCAGCTCGGCGGCCGGCGCGTTCATCCCCATGTCGTGGATGACGTCGTTGACGTGCGGGCGGACCCTCAGGTTGAAGTCGATCGTCATGTGCGAGTCAGTCTTGAACACGATGTCGAGCCGAACGAAGTTGCGGAACGCCGCGCGCGGCACCGCGGGGCCCATCGCGGTCTGCATCGGTGGCATGGTCGAGCCCATCGGTGGCACTGCCTGCGCCGACAGGGGCTGGAAGCTCGGGTCGTTCTTGTTCACGACCAGGGTCGCCATGTACATGTTGATGTTGCCGCGGGTGATCTGGTCGAGATCGATCGCAGCCTCGAGCAGCTGGTCCTCGCGGAACAGGCCGTCGTACTCGCCGTTCTCTTGAATATCGATCGGCACGTCACCAGCGAGGTCGGGCGCGGGTGGCGACTCGTTACCCGCCGGCATGATCCGCGTCGGATCCCACGCGAACAGCTCGTTCGCGCCGTCGAGCCCGATCTTGATCTGGCCGGGCGTGCTGTCGAGGTTCTTGACCGTGTACTCGAGCGACACGTCGTACTGATCGATCTTGTAGAGCGGCACGTCGACACCCGCCGGCATCGTCGCCTGCAGCGCCATCCGCGCCTTGGTCAGCTCGGCGGTCTCGGGCTTGACCGGGACGTGGATCGAGCCCTTCACCGCCATGAACGCATCTTTGCCGGCCCCCATCATCACGGCGTTAGCCGAATCGAGGTGGCAGGTGTCCATCGCGTCGCTCGAGCCGCAATCGATGTACTGCGGGTCGTTGGCGCAGGCGCCAAACGGAATGACCAACACTCCTAGCAAGATCGCGCTGCGCACCATGGCTAGCCTCCTGGTTGGAACACGAAGGGGTAGTTGACGTTGGCCAGGCCGCCCTTGGCCGGGAACTTGAGCCGCATGATGTTCGAGGTCACGCAGTTCTCGACGTCGTCGTTGCGCAGCGAGCTGCCGCCCGCGGTCTTTGCGGTCTTGACCACGCCATCGCCGCCGATCACGAAGTGGACGACCAGCTTGCCGCCGAGGCCGGGGCTGCGGTTGAGCTCGTGCTGGTAGCACGCGCGGAACACGCCGGCGCGTGCCTTGACGACGCGGTTGATCTCTTCCGCGGTGAGCCCGCCGAAGTCGCCTTCGGGATCCGCGAGCGAGACCTTCACTTCTTTCATGCCGGTGCCGCACGGCGGCTTCGCGCAGGTGCCGCCGCCCGGACGTTCCTTGCCGGTGTCGATCTTGCCCTTGTTCGAAACGAAGTCGCCTTCCGAGTCGCCGCCGCCACCGTTGCCGTGGCCCTTCGAGCCGCGGGTCGTGCCGGTACCGTTGCCCTCACCGACGCCGGTGCCGGTGCCGGGACCGAAGCCGAGGTCGCCGCGCTTCAGCGTGTCGCCCTTGATCCCGGTGAACTTCGACAGCGACGTGTCGAGGTTGTGATCGATCAGGTTGTCGAGGACCTTCTTGTTCTTGTCCTCGAAGAACGCGACTTTCGGCGG
>JBDUAS010000518.1:0-3099 GCA_040004535.1 Deltaproteobacteria bacterium | reverse complement strand
GCATGCCTGGTGTTCCATCATCTCGACCCCGCGTTGAAAGAGATCACGGTTGCGGATGCGATCCGCCGCGGCTTCGCGAAGCAACGCGTCCTCGCCGAGATGGCGAAGTGCGTGGTGCTGTGCGCCAACTGCCATCTCAAACTGCACGCGCGCGAGGCCGCCGATGGCGCGTGACCGCGACAAGCTCAATGCAGCCTGGCGCCGCTGGTACGCGAAGAACGCGCAGCGAAAACGCGGTTGGGAAAGGCGTCGTCGCGAGAAGATCAAGGCATGGTGGCTCGAGTTGCGTGCGACGCTTGCGTGCGCGCGTTGCGGGGAAGCCACACCGGAATGCCTGCAGTTTCACCACACCGACCCGCGCACGAAGGACATCGAGGTCTCACTCGCAGCGCACTACGGCTGGTCGAAGCGGCGCATCCTGATCGAGATCGAGCGCTGCACCGTCCTGTGCGCGAACTGCCACCTCATCCATCACTGGAATGAGCGGCAGAATCTGAAATTATCGTCGGGGTGAAAGGATTCGAACCTTCGACATCAAGTTCCCAAAACTTGCGCGCTACCGGACTGCGCTACACCCCGTCACTACGAGATACCCAATATCCCGCGGCGTCGCAAGCACTAACCCGAAACGACAAACGGCGCGGACCTTTGCGGGACCGCGCCGTGCGTTCGTTCGGAACGTCTTACTTCTTCTTCTTCGGCTCTTCGGCCTTCGGCGCCGGTGCATCCGGCACATCCGTCTTCACCGTCGGCGTCTTGCCGCCGGCCCACGCGAAGTAGTTGCGCAGCATCGTCGTCTCGTTGTTGAGGTCACCCAACGTCGACTTGCCCTCGCCCGCCTTGATCGCGAGGTCGAGCTTCTGCTCGCAGTTGTCGCACGGGACCTTCGCGATCTTCGGCAGCGCGAGCAGGATCGACTGACGCTCGAGGCGATCGTCGGTCTTCGCGGCGTCGAGGAGCGCATCGGTGTAGCTCGCGGCCTTCGCGCCCTGCTTGCCGACCTCGAGCATCGCGCGCTCGATCTCACCGTCGAGCAACCCGGCCTTGTCGTCCTTGTTCCACGAGTCCACACCCTTGATGTAGGTGCTCACGAACTTGACGGCTTGATCGGGGGTCTCCTTGAGCGTGCCGACGTAGCAGTTGAGGTCGTTCTTGCAGCGAATCGCGACCTCGATGCGCGCGATGTGGATCTGGAACATGTGCGCGTAGTTGATGTAGTCCTTCGCCGCGCCATCCGCCTGGTTGAACGGCGCCGTCGCGTCCTTGTGCTTCTTCTTCGCGACCTTGAAGTCCTCTTCGGCCTTCTTGCTGCGCTCGGTCGAGTCCTTGATGTCCTGCGCCGTCTTCGAGGGGTCGTGCGTCGCCTTCAAGGTGTCCGACTTGGCGTCGTCGAGCTTCTTCTTCGCCGCGTCGAACTCCTTGTCCGAGGTCTCCTTCTCGGCCTTCTTGCTCTCGGCTTCCTTCTTCTTCTTGTCGCTCGCGTCGTAGTACTTCTGCGCGAGGTCGTTCAAGATCTTGATGTCGGCCGTGTCGTGCGAGAGCCGCGCGAACGCGGTCGACGCTTCCGTACGGAGGTTCTGGTCGGCGTTGTTGTCGGCCGCGATCTTCGCGAGGTCGGTAACACCGGCGTCGTCACGGGCAATAAACGGATACGCGCCGACGGCGAGGATCCGCGTCATCAGCTTGTCGCCACCACCCTCGGCCGGCGCCGCGGCGGGCGTGCCCCTCTTACCCTTCGCCGGCGCGGGCGCGGGCCCCCCCATCCACATCGCGCGGATCTTGTCGGCGCCGGTGGGCGCGCCGATCTTCTTCAGCGCGTCGAAGATCGCATTGTAGTTCGTCGAGCTGCTCGGCTGATCGTCCGAGTAGTACTGCGGCAGCATCGGCCGATCGAGCGCCGCGAGGAGATCGGGCACCGCGGCTGGATCATAGAAGTCGCCGAGCACGACGGCGGGATAGAAGTCCCTCGCCGACACCGGCAGGCAGTCCTTCGAGTCGCCCTTGTCACCGCAGTACTGATCGAGGCGCTTGTCCTTCATCAGCTGGTTCACTTCTTGGTGCTCGCCGCGGAGGATCTTGCGGAGCTCGGCTTCGGCCGTCGGGCCCGAGGCAACGAGCGCGCGGCGGACCTGCGCGAACAGCTCGGGCGTGCGGTACATCGACAACACGAGCGTCTTGACGGCGCTCGGCACGCGGAGATCCGCGAGTGCGTTGATCGAAGCGCCGGTGACGCCGAGGAACAAGCCGTACTTCTCCTCGAGCGCGCGCGCCTGCTCTTTGTCCTTCGCGGTGCGCGGGTGATCCGGCGGATCGCGATCGATGATCTTCACGAGCGCCCCGGCAGCCTTGGGCTTCTCGTTGTCGTACTTGCCGATCGCGCGGATCGCGGAGACCTCGGCGCTGATCAGCTTCTTCGTCACCGGCTTTTGTGCGATGTCGATCAGCGCGTCGAGGCCGCCCTCGATCCGTGCTTCACCGAGAGCGTCGGCCGCCTTCTGGGCCGAATCGACCGAGCGCGGGTTCGCCTCGTCGACCTCGGTCAGCGCCTTCGTCAGGTACGGCAGCGCCTTGTCCCAGCTCGCGGGACGGCCGGAGGTCTCGTAGTCGGTCATGTACGTCGCCTTCGCCTGTTCGGGCGTCAGCGGACGTGCGAGGGAGATGATGACCTGGAGCAAGCGAACGGGCTTGCCCTGATCGCTCCAGGCCTGACCAAGTGCATCGATCGCGCTCGGATCACCGAGCTGCTCGAGCTGCGTGACTGCACGCTCCGCTTCACGCGGATCGTTCAGCTTCTTGGTCCAGGTCTTGGCTTTGTACGGGTTGTCCGGACAGCCGGTTTGGCTGGCGAGCATGATCGCCAGCACGACGAAGGCGAGTCGCCTCATTGCAGCTCCTATTTGTTCTTCACGGCGAACAGCAAGTTGTCGAATCCGGCTGCTTTAGCCGTATTGACGATCTTGTTGATCAACCGTGCGTCGGTCGACTCGTCAGCCTGGAGGATCGCGAGACCGTCGGGGCAGATCTTACCCGGCTGTGGCCGGATGTTCTGCTTGGCGTCCTCGCAAGCCTTCGCGAGGTCCTTGGGCAACTTGCCCATGC
>JBDUAS010000517.1:0-3105 GCA_040004535.1 Deltaproteobacteria bacterium | reverse complement strand
GCTCGGTGATCGCGACCTGCTGCTCGGCGAGCACGAGGTCCCAGTACGCCGACACGACCTGCGAGATCGTTTGCAGCGCGGTCAAGCGGCGCGCGAGCACCGCGACGTCGCGGCTGAGCGTCGCTCTGCGCTCCTGCGCGTTGTAGAGATCCGAGCCGTAGCCCTTGAGGAGCGGCTGCGTGATCGACCCCGAGATGTCCGTGACCCAGTACGTCGACTCCGGGATGATCGCCGACGCGTCGGTGTGCGAATAGTTTGTATCGAACTTGAGGTCTACGGTGCCGCCGGTCGGCAGGACCCGCCCGATGTCGACCGACGCGACCGCCTGGGTCGAGCCCTGGAGCGCGAGCCCGCTGAAGATCTGGCTGCCGGACTTCGAGTACTGGAGCTGTGCCCCGAGTCGCCAGTCGTGGCGCGCCCAGGTCTCGGCGATCTGCGCTTCCGCGACCGCGATGTCGAGCTTCGCGCTCGCGAGTGCAGGCGCGTGCTGGACCGCGAGCTGGAGCAGGCCGGGGAGCGTGACCGCCTTGGGCTCGCCGGCCCACTGGATCAGATCGTTCTCCTGTTCCGTCGGCTGGGTCGCCTGCGCAGCGGCGCTACCGCCACCGGCATCCGCGCCGTCGAGAGCCCGAGCCACAACATCGGCGTGCGCGTAAGCCGGCAACGCCACCAGGACCGAAACGATCATCCACCGCTTCATCGAGACGGCTCGCATCATGGCACGCGGTTTTCTGGCCCGCATCGTGCGACACGCGTGCGACGCATGCGACGTTTGGGACACCCGGGCTTTCCCTCGAAACACCCTTAGAGTAGTGTGCACGCCTAGGGATGGCTGCAACGGTACTTCGTACGTACTGCTTCCTCGACGCGCTCCAGCCGCAGCAAGCGACGTTCATCGGCAAGACCGCGCGCGGATTCTTGCCGGTGCCGTATCAAGCTTCGTTGTGGGTGGAGATCGCGCCGGGCATCGCGATCAATCAAGTCACCGATGCTGCGTTGAAAGCGACGAGCGTCCAGCCTGCCGTGCAGGTCGTCGAGCGCGCCTACGGCCTGCTCGAGGTCCATCATCACGACAAAGGCGAGGTGTTGTCGGCCGGCGCGACGATCCTCGCGCACCTCGGCGTCGAAGAGAACCAGCGCCTGAAGCCGCGCGTGCTGACGAACCAGATCATCCGCGGCGTCGAGGCCTATCAGACCCAGATCATCAACCGCTCGTCGTCGGGCATGATGGTGCTGCCGGGGCAGTCGCTGTTCATCTTCGAGTGCGAGCCCGCTGGATACGTGGTGCTCGCCGCGAACGAGGCCGAAAAAGCCGCGCACGTGAACCTCGTGAACGTGACACCCTACGGTGCCTTCGGCCGGCTCTACATGGCCGGTCCCGAGGCCGAGATCGATCACGCCGCGGCGGCCGCTACGGCCGCACTGGCTGCAGTTACCGGGAAAGAGCCCGAGAAGTTTGTCGACCGCTAGGAGATGCAGATGGCTGACGCGCTTGGAATGATCGAAGTCAAAGGTTTCGTCGGCATGGTCGAAGCGGCCGACGCGATGGTCAAAGCGGCCAAGGTCGAGCTCGTCGGCTACGAGAAGACCGGTGGCGGCTATGTCACCGCCGTCGTCCGCGGCGATGTCGCGGCCGTCAAGGCCGCGACCGAAGCCGGCCAGCGCGCTGCAGAGCGCGTCGGCGAGGTCGTGTCGGTGCACGTGATCCCGCGCCCGCACGCGAACGTCGATGCGGTGCTGCCGCTCGGTCGCGCCGGCGGCGGCCAGAAGTAGAAGTCGGAGTCGTTCGTGGTACTCGGCAAGGTCATCGGCACGCTCGTCGCGAGCCGCAAGGAACCCACGCTCGAGGGGCTGAAGCTCCTCGTCGTGCGGGCTTGCGACGTCGATGGCACGCCGAACGGTTCGATCGCGATCGCGGTCGATGCCGTCGGTGCGGGTATCGGCGAGGTCGTACTGTATTGCGCGGGCAGCTCCGCGCGTCAGACGCAGGTCACCCAGAACCGGCCGGTCGACGCGACGATCATGGCGATCGTCGATCAGGTCACCGTCGGCGGCGAGACCCACTACATGAAGGACTAGTCGATGGCGGGCTACGGCATCGACGAGAAGAAGATCGAAGAGATCATCGCGCGGGTCGTCGAGCGGCTCGGCGGATCGCCGACCGCGGCACCGAAGCCGACGAGCAGTGCGCCGGACCAACCCCGGCGCTCGAACATTCCGCGCGGCACGAACGGCGTGTACGCGGATGCCGATCAAGCGGCGAAGGCGGCGCGCAAGGCGTTCGAGCAGAACGAGCGCACGCCGGTCCAGACCCGCGTCAAGATGGTCGAGAACATGCGCAAGGCGGTGCTGTCGAACAACGACGCACTGTCGCGCTATGCGGTCGAAGAGACCGGGCTCGGCCGTTTCGAGGACAAGCTCGCGAAGAACAGGCTGGTCGCCGAGAAGACGCCGGGCTGCGAGATCCTCCGGCCGATCGCGTTCACCGGTGACGACGGCCTGATGCTCACCGAGCGCGCGCCGTACGGGGTGATGCTCGCGATCACGCCGACGACGAATCCGACCGAGACCATCCTGTGCAACGCGATCGGGATGGTCGCCGCTGGCAACGCGGTCGTGTTCAACGTCCATCCGTCGGCGGCGCAGGTCTGCAACTGGTGCATCCACCTGTTGAACGAAGCGATCCAGGGGGCCGGTGGCCCGAAGGACGTCTTGATCTCGATCGAGAAGCCGACGGTCGAGAGCGCCCAGACGCTGATGAAGCACCCGCTGGTCCGGATCGTCGTCGTGACGGGCGGCCCGGTCGTGGTCAAGCAGGCGATCAACTCGGGCAAGAAGGCGATCTGCGCCGGGCCGGGGAATCCGCCGGCCGTCGTCGACGAGACGGCGAACCTCGGCAAGGCCGCGGACGCGATCGTGCGCGGCGCGTCGCTCGACAACAATATCGTCTGCATCGCCGAAAAAGAAGTCATCGCGGTCGACCGGATCGCGAGTGATTTGATATCCGAGCTCAAGCGCCAGCCCGTGCTGTGGCTCGATCATCGCCAGGTCAAGGAGCTCGAGAAGGTCGTGCTCGAGGGCGATCACGTCAACAAGAACTGGGTC
>JBDUAS010000249.1:0-10459 GCA_040004535.1 Deltaproteobacteria bacterium | reverse complement strand
TCGAGAACTTCATCGCGAAGCTCAAGGTCAACGAGGGCAAGCTCAAGGCGCAGTATCAGTGCCGCGCCGTGCGGTTCCGGGTCGTGACCAAGGACAACAAGGTCTCGCTCAAGCCCGTCCCGATCTTCGCGTAATCGCTCGGGCTAAACGCCGTCGCGAACGTTTCGCGGCGCTCGGCATATACGTAGCGAGATGCCGGACGTCGCGAAGATCCTCGGGGAGGCCGAATGGCTGACGCGCCTGGCGCGCAGCCTGACCGGCAGCGCCGCGGATGCCGACGACGTCGTTCAGGACACGTTCGCCGCCGCGCTACGCTCGCCGCCCGATCCGGATCGGCCGGTGCGCCCGTGGTTGCGACGCGTGGCCACGAACATCGTGCGGATGCGCCATCGCGGGCGCGTGCGACGCGATGCGCGCGAAGCGGTGATCGACCAGATCACCGAACCGACGCCGACGCCCGAGCAGTTGCTCGCACGCGCGCGCGTCGAACGTACGCTCACGGATCTCGTCCTCGCGCTCGAGGAGCCATATCGCACGACGATCTTGCTGCGCTATCGCGAAGGCCTCACGGCCGAGGCGATCGCGAAGCGCGACCGCGTGCCCGCGGGCACCGTACGGCGGCGGTTGAAGACCGCCATCGATCGGTTGCGCGCGGGGATGGACGAGCGCGAGTCCTCGAAGACCTGGCGCGCCGCGTTCGCGCCATTCCTGGCGATGCGCGGGCGGCGCGCGCCGTGGTGGAGGCTCGTGATGGCGAAGGCGATGACGAAGATGGGCGCGGCCGTGATCGTGTTGTTGCTACTGGCGATCGGTGGAGGCGCGCTCCTGTGGAAGGCGCGTCGCGGTGGCGCGCACGACGAAGCCGCGAGCGTCGCGAGCTCGCGCGCGCATCCGATCGCGGTGATGCTCGGCAGCGCGGCGGATCCGATCGTGTACGCTCAAACCGGTATCGGCCGGCGCACACTGTCGGGACGCGTGAGCTTTCACGGCAAGCCGTTTCCCGGTGCGACCGTCCGGATCGTTCACGCGCTGACCCAGACCCAGATCGGTGAGGCGATCAGTGCCGGTGATGGCACATTCGCGTTCGAAGGGCTGACCGCGGATGCATTCGTGGTCGCAGCCAGCGCGCCCGACAAGACGGCGATGTCGGTGAACGTTGATCTGCGTGCGCCCAAGGTCGCCGCGGTCGAGCTCGCGCTGACCGGATGCAGTCACGTCCGCGGCATCGTCCGAGATAGCTCTGGCGCACCTATCTCGCACGCTCGTGTCGCGCGCCAGGAGACCGCGTGGCCGTTCGGCGAGACCGATGCTCTCGGACACTACGATCTGTGCACGCATTTCGGTGACGCGACGATCTTGTTCACCGCGAGCGGCTACCAGGGAGCGACCGCATCGCTCACGGTCAACGCGAGCACGCAGCGCGACATGGTCTTGCTGCCCGAGGCGGTCGTTGCTGGCACCGTGCTCGGCGTCGACGGCAAACCAGTGGGTGATGCGTGGGTCACGATCGATCCCCGCGGCAAGGGCCCGATCCGAGATGCCGCCGTGCACGGCCGTAGCGCCGCCGACGGGACGTTCCGACTGAACGGCGTCGCGCCGGGCCACGTCCAGGTGTCCGCGATTGCCCCCGGCGCACGATCGCGCACGATCGGTATCGTGCTCGGCGCGGGCGAGACCCGCGAGGGAGTGGTCGTCCGTCTCGATCGCGCCGCGCGCTTCAGCGGTCACGTGATGGAGCACGACAAGCCGATCGCGGGTGCGAGCATCGGCCTGCGCGTCGGCAGCCTGACCGAGCCCGCGCTCGCCGTGTCACAGGGCGACGGCAGCTTCGCGATCGATCGCGCACCAGCGGGCCAGCTCGGGGTCGTCGTCGGGGGCTACACGGTGGTCGCACCGCGCTCCGTCCGGATCGCCGGCGATACGACGGCCGACATCGAGGTTGTCGCGTTGCCGAAGGTGCGCGGTACCGTCCTGCGCCGCGGCGTGCCGGTGCCCGACGCGATGATCGGCTGTCCCGGCATGCCGGTCACCGACGCGAACGGCGCGTTCACCTGCACGATCAACACGGCCGGCACGATCGACGTGACCGCGAGTGACAGCGAAGGTCACTGGGGTCAGGTCCAGGTCGCGATCCATCCGGGAGATGGCGATGCGACGGTCACGATCGAGCTCTCGATCGCCGGTGCGATCTGCGGCAGCGTGCACGACGACGCGGGGAAGCCGATGCGCGGCATCACGATCCACGCCGCGAACGAGCCGAAGCAGGACTACGGCGACGACACGACCGGAGACGACGGCGCGTTCTGCGTGCGCTACCTCTTGAACGAGGGCACGTATCAGCTGACCGCATCGAGCGGCGGCCAGAAGCTCGAGCCGGTCACGCCCGTGCCGCCGGTCACCCTCGTCGCCGGTCGCGCCGACGTCGCGTTCGTGCTCGCCGTCCCGAAGTCGTCGATCGCCGGCATCGTGGTCGATGACGCCGGCGCGCCGGTCCCGGATGTCGCGGTGCGGGTGCGCGCCGAGGCCGCTCATGGCGAGGACTTCGTGTTCGACGAGACCAGCCCGCTCGCGCTGTCGCTGACCGACGTCAACGGCCACTTCTCGATCGATCACCTCGCGGATGGCAACTACGCGGTGCTGGCGTCGGCGCGTGACGGCAGCGAGCGTCGCATCGAACCGATCGCGGCCGGCACGCGTGACGTCAAGCTCGTGCTCGCCGCCGCCGGCGCGATCGACGGGACGCTCGTCGGGTTCACGACACCTCCGGTGATCACCGGCATCTTGATCGCGGGTGGTCACGAGCCCGTCGACTTCGAGATCGACGGACCGCATTTTTCGGCGCATGGCTTGTCGCCCGGAGCCTACGTGCTCGTCGCCGATACCGGCGGCCACGACGGGGACTCCAAGAAGGTGGTCGTCACGGCGGGCAAGACGGTGACGGCCACGCTGACCTCGCGCGGGATCGCGACGATCGCGGGCACGGTGATCGATTGGAAGACCCACGAGCCCATCGCCGGCGCGCTGTGCGACGCGCCGATGGCGCGCGACGGCGACAACGTCGGCACCATCTACAACACGCCGGACATGGATGTCGTCAGTGATGCGGCCGGTCACTTCACGGTCTCCGGCACCGCGGGCGACATCTTGCTCGCGTGTCACGCGGCCGGCGTGATGGGGAGCGCGTTTGCAACGGTACCGCCGGATCGGACGACCGAGCTCGTCGTCCGCCTCGTGAAACCAGGACCGGGCGGGTCGATCGACGCGCAGTTCGCGATGATGAGTCGTACCTTCGCGGTGATCGAGGCGAAGGGGGCCGCGGCGAAGGCCGGGCTACAGCTCGGTGATGACGTGACCGCGGTCGATGGTGCATCGGTGACCGAGCTCGATGGTCGCTCGACCATGCGCGTGATCACGCAACGCGCTGCAGGCACGGCGGCGGCGCTCACGATCCAGCGGGGCGCTTCGACGCGTGCGATCAGTGTCACGGTCCACGACTGACACTCGATGAGCTGCATGAGACCCGCACATCCCTCTAATGTTGCGGGGCAAAATTCGTGGTTCGTGACGCTTCGGTTGTGCGTTAGGTTCCTCGCCGTGAAGTCTGTTGTAGCTGTCCTCTGTCTCGCCGCGGCCTGCGGGTCGAACGGAACCACCGGGGACGGCGGCGGTGGAGGAGGCACGACCGACGCGCCGGCGATGACCGCGGACGCGAACGTCCACGGCACGAACGCGATCTCGATCATCGTCGAGCCCGATGGCAACAGCGCGATGCAGCTGGTCAGCGCGATCAACGCCGCGACGATCTCGGTCAACGTGACGATGTACGAGATGTCGAACAACTCGATCATCAACGCGCTGAAGTCCCGCGCGCAGGCTCACGTGCCCGTGAAAGTGATCCTGGACGGCTCGTCGACGAACAAGTCGTTCAACACCTCGGCGCACGACACGCTCGTGTCCGCGGGCGCGCAGGTGGTGTGGTCGAACCCGTCGTTCACGTACACCCACGAGAAGTGCATCATCATCGACGCGAAGTCGGCGTGGATCATGACGATGAACGCGACCGGGACCGCGCCGGACGAGAACCGCGAGTACCTCGCGACGGATACCGACCCGGCCGACGTCACCGAGGCGCAGGCGGTGTTCGATGCTGACTTCGCGATGCATCAGATCACGCCGAGCGGTGCGCTCGTGGTCGCGAACTCGAACGCGCGCCCGGACCTGGTCGCGCTGATCAACGCATCGACCAAGACGCTCGACATCGAAGGCGAGGAGTTCAGCGATCTCAACACCGGTGGCATCGTCGATTCGACCGTCGTCGCGGTCCATCGCGGCGTCACGGTCCACGTGATCATCGGCAACTCGTCGCCGGACTCGACCGCGATCGCACGCGTCAAGCAGGCGGGCGGCAAGGTCGTCGTGTCCGGACCGATGTCGGGCAGCGGGACGATGGCGCACCCCTTCATCCATGCGAAGGCGATCGTGATCGACTGCGTGGGCACGAGCTGCACGCGCGGGTTCATCGGCTCGGAGAACTTCTCCGCCGGTTCGCTCGGCTACAACCGCGAGCTCGGCGTGATCTTCAGTACGGCGTCGGAGCTCGCGAAGGTCAAGGCCGCGATCGATACCGACTTCGCCGCCGGCGTCGTGCAATAGCAAATAGGGTAGGGTTGCCGGCATGGCCGTGCAGACCGGGCTCGCGCGTCTCGCGAGTGATGGACTTCCCGCCCTCGCGGGTAAGCGCGTGGGACTCATCTGCAACCCGACGTCCGTCGACGCGCAGTTACGCCACGCGGTCGATCTTCTGCGCGGCACGCTGAACGTCACGGCGCTGTTCGGGCCCGAGCACGGCGTCCGCGGCGACGCGCAGGACATGATCACGATCGACGACGCGCGCGATGCGGTCACGGGCTTGCCAGAATTCTCGCTCTACGGCCCCACGCTCGCCTCGCTGACGCCGACCGCCGCGATGCTCGACCACGTCGACGTGCTGGTGTTCGACGTCCAGGACATCGGCAGCCGCTACTACACGTTCGTGTGGACGATGGTGCTCGCGATGCGCGCGTGCGCGAAGGCGGGCAAGCCGTTCGTCGTGCTCGATCGACCGAACCCGATCGGCGGTGTTCACGTCGAAGGTCCGGCGATCGAACCGGGGTTCGAATCGTTCGTCGGCCTCGTGTCGTGCCCGAATCGTCACGGCATGACCGCCGGCGAGATCGCACGCTGGCGTCACGGCGTCGAGAAGCTCGATGTCGACCTCGCGGTGATCACGATGCGCGGCTGGCAGCGCGATATGTGGTTCGAGCACACCGGCCTGCCGTGGGTGTTGCCGTCGCCGAACATGCCGACGGTCGACACCGCGTTGGTCTATCCCGGGATGTGCCTGGTCGAAGGAACGGAGCTGAGTGAAGCGCGCGGCACGACGCGGCCGTTCGAGCTCTCGGGAGCGCCACACCTCGACGGTCAGAAGCTCGCCGTTGCACTGACCGCGATGGATCTGCCGGGTGCACGGTTCCGGCCCGCGGTGTTCACACCGGGATTTCAGAAGCACGCGAAGACCGCATGCGGTGGGATCCAGATCCACGTCACGAACGCCGAGACGTTCCGGCCGTATCGCACGGGTGTCGCGTTCCTCAAGGCCGCGCACGATCTCGATCCGGCGCGGTTCGCGTGGCGATCGAAGGCGTACGAGTTCGTCGATCAGATTCCCGCGATCGATCTGCTCGCCGGTACGAAGGCACTGCGCGAAGGCATCGAGGCCGGCGCGTCGCTCGATGACCTGGCGCGGCGCTGGCCACGCGACGAAGGCGCGTTCTCCGAGGAAGTCGCCGAGTACCGGTTGTATGACTAGACGCATCGCTCTGTTCGGCGGCAGCTTCAACCCGCCGCACGTCGCGCACCAGCTGGTCGCGCTCTACGTGCTCGAGACCCAGCCGGTCGACGAGCTGTGGTTCGTGCCGACGTTCGCCCATCCGTTTCACAAGCAGCTCGCGCCGTATGCCGACCGGATCGCGATGTGCGAGCTCGCCGCCGCGCCGCTCGGTACACGCGTCAAGGTCAGCCGCGCCGAGGAGGAGCTCGCGCGCCAACCCGACTTCGTCGCGAGCCGCACGTTCGATCTCGTGGAACTGTTGCTCGCGCAAGAACCGGAGCACGAGTTTCGTCTGGTGATCGGCGCCGACATCCTCCGCGAGACCGACAAGTGGTACCGCTGGCCCGAGCTCGCCGAGCTCGCGCCACCGCTCGTGATCGGCCGCAGTGGCTTCGAGCTGCCACCGGGCGCGACCGAGACGGGTATCGTGATGCCCGAAATCTCCGCAACGCGCGTGCGCGAGCTGCTCGCGGCCGGCAACGCGCAGGCGACGGCGCCGCTGTTGCCGCACGGTATCCTGCGGTATATCGCCGCTCGAGGCTTGTACACATGACCGCGCGCAATCCCACCACGTTCGTGATCGGTGCTGGCCCCGTCGCGACCGCGCTCGCCGGCGCGCTGCGCCTCGGCGGCGTCCCGGTGCTCGGGCTGTGGGCGCGCAAGCCGCCGCACGCTCGCGCCGCGGGGTCGGCCGCCGGTGTCGCCGCGTTTTCGTCGGCGCCGCCCGACGTCCTGCTCGAGGCCGAGGTCGTGATCCTCGCGGTGCGCGATGGCGTGATCGGCGAGGTCGCCGAGATGCTCGTCGGTACGGGCCTGGTCAACAAGCGCCACGTGTTGCTCCACTGCGCGGGCGCCGCATCGGCGGAAGAATTGCTGGCGGCTGTTCGCCCGAAAGTCGGCGGGGTTGGCACGATCCATCCGCTGTCGGCGATCGCAGATGGCAAGGCCGCGATGCGTACGCTCAAGGGCACCGTGTTCGGGGTCGAAGGCGACGAGCACGGCCGGGCGGCCGCCGCGAAGCTGGTCGGCGCGATCGGTGGCATCGTGCTCGCGCTCGATAGCTCGCAGATGGCCGCGTATCACACCGCCGCTGCGCTCGCGTCGAACTACGTCGTTGCCGCGGTCGACGCTGCGGCCGAGACGCTCGCGATGGCAGGCGTCGCGCCGACAGACGCCGTGCGCGCACTCGTGCCGCTCGCCGAAGGCGCACTGCGTAATATCAGCGCGCGCGGCACGACCGGCGGGCTCACGGGCCCGATTCGACGCGGCGACGCACCGACCATTCAACGCCATCTCGAAGCACTGCGCACGAAGCCCGAGCTAATCGTGATCTATCGAGCGCTTGCACATAGAGCACTCGAGATCGCAGGGCGCATCGACGGACCTGACGCGCCGGACCGAGCCGGCCTCGATGCGATTCGAGCTTTACTCGAATCGTGATCGTGTATCCTCGGTAGGCTATGCGCAGCATTGTTGTCGGTACCCTCCTCGCATTTGCACTTGTCATCAGCGCGCGCCCGGCCGCCGCGCAGAGCCCCGAGGTTGCCTTCAACGGCAAGATCATGACCTCGACAAAGCGGTTCCCACAGACGGCGAAGAGCCCGTCCGCGTACACCGCCGCGATCCGCAAACAGTCGGGTACGAACTTCTACGAGGACAAGACCGACCACACGTGGACGGTGTACTTCGCGGCGTTCCTCAAGAAGCCGCTCAACGACGTCGAGTACGTGATCAAGTTCTACGAGCTCGGCAAGGGGCCGGCGCAGCTGCTCGGCACGAGCGAAGCGTTCAACGACGAGCGCGGCCAGAAGACGATCGTGTCGAAGATCAAGCTCGACAAGAAGCAGATGGGCGTCAACAAAGAGCTCCAGATGACGATCGAGAACAAGGGCACGGTCTACGCGTCGACCCGGTTCAAGATCCTCGGCGAAGGCGAGCACTTCACCGGCAAGGTCAACTTCTCCGACGACGACACGAACGGCAAAGACAAAGAAGATCAGTAGCGGGTCGAGGAGCTTCTACGCGAAGCGGCGCGATGTGGTGTTCGCGAACGGCAAAGACAAAGAAGATCAGTAACGCCGCTCAGCGCACGTCGAGCGGAATCTCGAACGCGCTGGCCACCGATGGCGGGAACACCTTCAGCGTGTACCGCCCCGCATGCGGAAACGTGTAGCGAAACGCGTAGCCGGGGCCACGCGCGCGCGGATGCGCCACCAAGCCGGTCGCGCCCGTGTCCGACACCACGGTGACGACGAGCTCGCTCGTCTTGATCGCCTGGCCGAGCTTGTTCTTGATCTCGATGTGCGGATGGACCAGGACGTTCGCGACGATCGGATCGGGCACCTCGACGTGGATCACGATCTCGCCGTCGTCTCCGTTGATCTGATGGAGGCGCGGCGCGGTGCCGTCGACGGTCTTCTCGGGCTCGTCCTCGGTCGCATCCTCGACGCTGGCGCCCAGGTGGCCGTGAGCGACGAAGAAGCCCGCGGTCGCGAGCGCGACGCCGGCGAGCGCGCCAATCCCGAGCTGGCGCATCGTGTGGCGTGGCCGCGGCCGCACCGCGCCGGCGACCTCCGCGAGATAGTCGTCGGGTAGATCCGGACGCGTCAGCGCGGTCGCGCGCTTCTTGCGCCGCGATTTGCGCGCGGTCTTGTCGTTTACCTTCACACCGCCTTTCGCGGTGTCACGCGCCGGGCGTTCGCCCGACTTGTACGAATCGACCGCGCTCTGCGAGGCCAGCTCCGCGAGCGCGACATCGACGAGCGTGACGACCTCGTCCGCGGTCTGCGGTCGATCGTCGGGCTTCTTCGCGAGCAGCGCCGCGCACAGGCCATCGATCACCTCGGGGACCCGGTCGTCGCGCGAGCTCGGCACCGGTGCGACCTTGCCGAGGTGCGCGAGCAAGACCTCGAAGGCGGAGCCTTCAAACGGCGGCGCGTTCGTGACCAGCTCGAACAACAAGCAACCGAGCGCGTAGAGATCCGCGCGCGCGTCGACCGCTTCACCATGCGCCTGCTCGGGCGACATGTAGTGCGGGGTGCCGATCAGGCCGTTCGCGGTCAACCGCGACGCGTCGGCGGTGCCCGGCTTGCTCGCGGCGATCCCGAAGTCGATGATCGTCAGCCGGTCGTCGCCGTTGCGATCGCGCTGCCACATGATGTTCGACGGCTTGAGATCGCGATGCACCACGCCCGCCGCGTGGGTCTCCGACAGCGCGCTAGCGACCGCGCGAATGATCCGCAATGCCCGGGTCGCCGACAGCGGCCCATCTTCGAGGATCTTGTCGAGCGGCTTGCCCTCGACGAATTGCATCACGAGGTACGGCCGGCCATCCGGCAGCTCGCCGACCGCGTAGATCGCGATCACTCCGGGATGCTGGATCTTCCCGGCCGAGCGCGCCTCGCGCGCGAATCGCTTGGCCATCACCGGATCGGCGGCGATCTGATGCGTCGGCACTTTGATCGCGACGACACGATCGAGTCCGAGCTGGCGCCCGCGATAGACCGTGCCGAACGCGCCACCGCCGAGCTCGGTCTCGACGACGAACTGGTGATCGATCGTGTAGCCGACGAGGCTGGTCGCCGCGGTGATCGCTGCGCTCGGTGCGCCCGCGGGCACGACGGGCTCGCCATCGCGGATCTCGATCGTCGGCGGCACCCCTGCCACGAGCGAGCCCGTCGCCGCGGTGGGATCGACGCTGGTCGCGCGCGGCATCGTCGCGATCGCGGATTGCGACAGCGCGGACATCGCGTGGGCCTGCGCCAGGAACGACGTCCCGCAGTCAGGACAGAACGTCCCCGACTCGTCGGTCTTCGCCTCGCAGCGCGGACATATCCGCATCGTGCTCGAGGCTAGCATCGCTCTTCGAAGACACGCGACCGCCCACAAACATTCAGTCTGCGTGGCTCTCTTAGCAGTTGGTTTACGACCCGGCTCACTTCGGGCCGCCAAGTCGGGCGAACGCCCGACGCGTAGCGCCGCCGAAGGCGGTGCGAAGGTGAATGACGAGCCCTCGCGCGACCAGATGGTCGCGCGCTCACAATCGTTACGTCGTCGCAGGTTAGGCGACGGCGCGCAGCGTCGCAGCAACCTGCGGCGCGAGCGCACTCTCGATCAGGCGCAGCGCGCGGTCCGTGCGCGTCTGGAGCGAGTCCGCCGGCATGCTCAGGTTCGCATGCATCTCGGCCGCATCGAGGCTGCCGAGCAGCGCCGACCACGCGAGGTCCGCGATCTCTCGCGCGTTGACCTGGCGGTAGACGTTGCCATGGATGCCATCGGCCACGCAGGCGCCGATGTGGTCCTGGATCCGCGCGATGCCGGCCGAGACCGCCGCGACGACCTCGTCCGACAGCTGCGGGCGCACCGCGGGCTGCGCGAGCAAGCGCAGGATGCGCGGCCCTTCAGCGTCGCGCTCGGCCCAGCGCACGAGGATGTTCCAGGTCTCCTGGAACCGCTTGCTCACTTCCGCATGCTCGCGGACCTGGCCCATCTCGACGTCGAACACCGTGAGGGCGTCCTCGATCAACGAGACGTACAGGTCTTCCTTCGAGCGGAAGTAGAGATAGATCGCGCCGACCGAAAGCTGCGCCG
>JBDUAS010000056.1:0-32776 GCA_040004535.1 Deltaproteobacteria bacterium | reverse complement strand
TCGGGCTCGGGCTCGGGTTCAACCGGTCAGACTCTCTGTGGCAAAGTACTAGTTACCGAGCAGCTTCGAGGTTGCCTTCTGGAACCAGGGGCTCTTCGAGTCGACCATCAGCTTGACCAGGCGCAGCTTGTCCTTGGAGCTCTTCGGATCCGGATCGTTGATCGCATCCTGATACTGCACCTGCGCAGCGCCCTCGAGCTTGTTCTTGACGAGCTGGACGTTCTTGTCGCCGCCGGCACCGAGTGACTCGGCCTTCAACACGGCGATGTGCGCCTTCTCGTAGTTGTGCGCGCCGGCAAAGCTCATCGCCGCCTTCGGTGCGATCGCGGCGAGGCGCTGCGAGATCTCGGACTCGAACCGACCGCCGAGGTTCTGATCGTACGTCGTCGCGGCGACGAGCTGGTCGAACGCTTCGGTCGCCTTTGCGGCGGGCGCCATGCCACTGTTGTACGCGACCGCGAGCGCCTTCAGGCGCTGCGCCTTGAGCTTGAGCGCGCTCGACTCGTCGGGATCTGGGTTCGCACGCGCCGAGGACAGCGCGATGTTCGCAGCCTCGCCGAACTTCTTGTCGCGATACAGCGAGTCGATGCGCTCCGATTGATCCGGCGGCACCGCTGCCGCGATCGCGACGCGCTTGGGCTCCTCGTGCCGCGGCTCCTGCTTCGGTTCCTGCTTCGGTTCTTGCTTCGGCGGATCGGGCCGCTTGACCACGTGGGGCTGCTCGACGTGCTTCGGCTCTTGCTTCGGCGGATCTTTTTGCGCGAGCTGCTTGGCCGGCTCCTGCTTGGCCGGCTCCTGCTTGGCCGGCTCCTGCTTCGGCGGCGTCTGGGCGAGCTTTTGATCCGACACTGTCGGTGTCGTGGGCGGCGTCGGGGTCGGGGTCGGCAGCGGCGTCACCGTCGCGGTGTCGAGCTTCGGTGCGGCCGCGTGATGCTTCTTGTCACCGCCGCGCAGCAGCACGACCGTCACGATCGTCGCGAGCACCGTCAGCGCGCCGAGCGCGGCGATGTACTTGGTGCGCTTCGACAGCGGGATCGAGCCCGAGTAGCGCTGCGGTTGCGCGACCATCCCGTACGCGATCGGTTGGACGTGTGCCGTCGACAAGTCGACACGCTTCTGCTGGCCCTGGACGACGAGCATCTGCGCGTGCACCGAGTGCGGTGGAATCTCCGTCGTCTGCGGGTACGGGTTCGCCGCGTACATCGGGTGCATGCCCTGGGCGGCCATGTGCATGCCCTGGCCTTGCCCCCCCATGCCCTGCCCGGGAATCGTCGTCGGCATCAACGCCGCGAGGTTGATCGGTTCGCCGGCGAGGAGCGTCGGTGAGGTCGGTCCCGTCGAAATCGGGTGACGCATCTGCGGCATCGGCAGCGTGGTCGCGGGAATCGGCCCCGGCGTGCCATGCGGTTGCGCCTGCGGCGGCGCCATCGGCATCGATTGCGATGCCAGCGGGTATGCCGGCGGTTGAGTCATCGCGCGCGGCCGCAACGGGGTCGGCGGCGGCAGCGTCTTGGGCCGCACGGGTACCGCGTGGCGCGGCGTCTCGAGCTGGACGTCGATCGACTCGAGCATCTTCGCGTTGAGCGGCTTGCCGGCGACCGTCGACATCTCCTCGTCGTCGTCGTCCGCGAAGCCGTTCGGCTCGGCGAAGCTGCTCGCCGGCTGCGGGACCTGGATCGGCTCGGCCGCGCGGAAGTCGAACCGGAACGTCGTGTTGCCGATCTCGATCACGTCGCCGTTCGCGAGCATGAACGGGTTGTCCTCGAGGTTGCCGTTGACGACGGTGCCGTTGCCGGAGCCGCGATCGACGATCACCCACGAGCCACCGTCGTTGCGCAGATCGAAGTGCTTGCGCGACACCGCGATGTCGGTGAGCACGATGTCATTATCGAGGCCGCGGCCGATCGTGTACGCCTTGCCTGCGTCGATCGCCTGCTCGAGCCCGGTGTCGTTGCCACCGGTGACGACGAGCCGCGCGGCATCGCGAGCCGGCAGCATCGGATTGTGTTGATCGTCGACCGTCGACTCGTCGAGCGCGCCCGCGTTCGTGTTCGTGACATTCGTGATCACCTGTGGGCGACGCGGTGCATCGGCGGCGAGCGAGCGAGCAACCTCTTGTTGCTCGACGGTCGTGCTCGCTTCGTCTTCGCCCCACTGCGAGTCCGACTCGATCGTGGTTTTTTCGTCCTCGTCCGAAAAGGGCTTCGCCTTCGGCACAACGTGGGCGGAAACACGTTGCGGCCCGCCTGAATTGGGAGCCCGGCCCATTGCTGTAAATTGTACGGGGTGGGCACCAGCTGATCAATGACACTGCCCCCGAGGTGTCCTACCTTTCCCCCCATGCCGAGCATCATCGAGCATCGCTTTCAACCTACGAAGATCATCGGCATTGGCGTCAATTATCGCGCGCACGCCAAAGAGATGGGCAAGGGATTGCCTGACGAGCCGCTGATGTTTTTAAAGCCGCCGTCGGCGTTGATCCTCGATGGCGCGCCGATCTGGCGGCCCGAGGGCTACGACCGGGTCGACTTCGAAGGCGAGCTCGGCGTCGTGATCAAACAGCGCACGCAGCGGGTCTCGCGTGAACATGCGCTCGATGCAGTGCTCGGTTACACGTGCGTGAACGATGTGACCGTGCGCGATCTGCAAAAGAAAGATGGCCAGTGGGCGCGCGCGAAGGGCTTCGACACGTTCTGTCCGATCGGACCGCGCGTCGTCGCGGGGCTAGATCCGCGTGACCTCCACATCGTGACCCGGGTGAACGGCAACGTGCGCCAGGATTCGTCGACGTCGGATCTGATCTTCGATGTCGCGACGCTGATCGCGTTCTGCAGCAAGCACATGACGCTCGAGGCCGGCGACGTGATCTCGACCGGGACGCCCGCGGGCGTCGGCAATCTCGATCCCGGGGACCTCGTCGAGATCGAAATCGAAGGCATCGGCACGCTCAGCAATCCGGTGATCGTACGGCCGTGATCGCCTTGCCCGCGGACGTCATCGCGATCGGGTTCGGCGGCAACGTCGGCGAGGACAGCGCGATCGTCGAGCGGTTCGAGCACGCGCGCGAAGCCTTGCGTCACCTCGGCGAGATCCGCTCGGCGGCGCTGTATCGGACGGCGCCGATCGGGCCCGCGCAGCAGGCGTTTCTGAACACCGCGATCAGCGTTCGCGTGGGTGATGCCACGCCCGACGAGCTCCATGCGTTGCTGCGCGAGCTCGAGCGCCTCCTCGGCCGCGAGCGCGCGCGCGAAGTGAGGTGGGGGCCGCGTCCGATCGATCTCGACCTCTTGTTGTGGGGGACGCGCACCGTCGGCACGACCGAGCTCGAGATCCCGCATCCCCGGCTCACCGAGCGGCGATTCGTGATCTTGCCGCTGATCGATCTGTTCGGCGATGACCTGGTCGTAGCGGGTGAATCCCTGGCGAAGCTTCGCGAGAGAGTGCGCGATCAAATCGCCGACGAGATCAGGACGAGCTGGTAGCCCACCACCGCCGGACGCGCTCGATCGTCGACGTGCGAGGCAGCCCGGCGGGCAACGTATCGAGGAACACCCGGCCGTACTGGCGGATCACGATCCGCGAATCGAGGATCGCGACGATCCCGCGGTCATCGCGCCGGCGGATCAACCGGCCGAAGCCCTGCTTGAGCGCGAGCGCGGCGGCGGGGAGCTGGATCGCATCGAACGGATCGCCACCGGTTTCCAAGTGCTGCTGCATGCGCGCGGCGATCAAGGGATCCGTATGCGGCGCGAACGGCAGCTTGTCGATCACGACGAGGCTGAGCGCATCACCGGGGACGTCGACACCTTCCCAGAACGACGACGTGCCGAACAACACCGCGTGCGGCGTCGTCCGAAATCGATCGACCAGCGTCGCGCGTGGAGCGTCGCCCTGGACGAGCTTCGGGTACGGCAGCGACGCGAGCCGAGCGGCGGCCTCGCGGAGCGCGCGGTGCGACGTGAACAGCAAAAATGCGCGGCCCTCGCTGATCTGGAGCAGCTCGAGCGTGCGCGCCGCGGCGGCGTCCGCGAATGGCTCCGTGTTCGGTGGCGGCAGATCGCGCGGGACGTAGAGCAGCGCCTGGCGCGAGTAGTCGAACGGTGACGGCACCAGGAGCTCGTCCGCGTCCTCGAGTCCGAGGCGCGCGCGCTGGTAGCTAAAATCGGGTGGCGCGCTACGCGGAGCTTCGAGATCCGCGGCGGTCGTGATCGGCGGCAGCGTGCCCGTCGCCAGCTGTAGCGCGGGCGCGGTCGCGAGCGTCGCGCTCGTGAAGATCGGGGTCGGGCCAGCGGTGACGATGTGATGGCGCACGAGCTGCGCGACATCGATCGGCGACGCGCTCAGCGTCGTGCCCGTCGAGCGGGTCTCGCCCCAGTAGACATGGCTCTTCTGGCGCTGCTCGGCGATCGTCGCCAGGTCATCGCGCATCCCGCGCGCGCGGCGGGCGAGGCCGGTGAGGCTCGCGCGAGCACCGGCATCGGCGTCTTCTTCCTGATCCGGAGGCGGCTCCGATTCGGACTCCGCCGCGCGCGCCAGATCCTCGAGCGCGGTGTCGAGGCGAAACCAGGCGTCCTGGCGATCGGGATGATCGAACAAACCGTCGGGTAGCGGGACGCGGGTCTCGCCCTCGGCCGTGATCAACTCGCTGCGGACCGAGGCGAACAGCGCGATGCCGGCGCGCTCGACGGTGTGGATCGTGTCGTCGGAAGCGCGACCGGTCCACAGCGGCATCCGGGCGAGAGCGACGTGCGCGTCGCGAACGAGCTGGGCGAGCGAATGCGTCGACACCCGCGATCCGAAGTGCTCGGTCGCGACATCCTCGAGCTGGTGCGCCTCGTCGAAGATCACGGCGTCGTGATCGGGCAGCACCCGGGCACCCGGGCTCGCGGCGCGCAGCGCGCGGTCGGCAAAGTACAAGTGGTGGTTGACGAGGATCAGCTGGGCTTTTTCGGCGAGCCTGCGCGCTTGCGTGACGAAGCAGCGCTCGAAGAACGGGCAGCGCGGACCGATCCGCGCGTCGGGCGTCGTCGTGACCTCGCGCCACAGCGGCGCGTCCTCGCCGAGCCACTCGACCTCGCTGCGATCACCGGACTCGCTGTGCTCGACCCAATCGGCGAGCTCGGTCAGCTGCGCGGTCTGGTCCGGGGTGTCGCGGAACATCGGCAACGTGCGGCCGCGGCTCGTCGCCTCCGCGAGCTTGCGCCGGCACACGTAGTTCGCCACGCCCTTCAACACGACCGCGGTGAACGGCCGTGCGATCAAGCTGCGGAGCAGCGGCAGGTCGTGACGCGCGATCTGGTCCTGCAGCGCGCGCGTGCCCGTCGAGATCACGACGCGTTTGCCCGATAACAGGGCAGGGACGAGGTATGCGAGCGTCTTGCCGGTGCCGGTGCCGGCCTCGACGATCAGCGCGCGCTGTCCTTCCAGCGCTCGCGCGACCGCATCGGACATCGCGCGTTGCTCCGGCCGATCTTCGTAGTGCGGGATGGCCTGATGAAGTGCGCCCCCGGGCGCTAGCAGCGTCACTTCCGCGACGCCTTCTCGACGTGACCGCTCGTGCCGAACCTGCGCGCGAGCTCGGCGGTGATCTTTTCGAACGCGATGCCGCGCGAGGTCAGGCCGACCATCACGTGGAACAACAGGTCCGCTGCCTCGTAGATCACCTTGTCGTCGGGCCCTGCCGGCAGCTCGGCAGCGAGCTCGCCGTGCTCCTCGGAGATCTTCGCGAGGATCTTCGGCATCCCGGCGTCGAGCAGCGACTTCGTATAGCTCTTCTCGCCCGACGCCGAATCGCGCCGCGCCTGGAGGATTCGATCGAGCCGGTCGAGGATCGTGACGGCCCCGATCCCGTCGTCGTCGGGCGCACCGTCGTCGAGCTCGAAGAAGCACGCCGCCGCACCCGTGTGACACGCCGGACCGGCGGGCCGAACCCGCGCGAGCAGGCAGTCGTGGTCGCAATCGCCGCGTAGCTCGACGAGCGCGAGGGTGTTGCCCGAGGTCTCGCCCTTCTTCCACAGCGCTTGGCGCGACCGCGACCAGAAGTGGACGATGCCGGTCGCGCGGGTTAGCTGCAGCGCCTCGGCGTTCATCCACGCCATCATCAGCACCGTGCCGCGATCCGCGTCTTGCACGATGCAGGGGACGAGACCCTGGTCGTCGAACGCAGGCGAGATCACGCCCTACCTTCTACGGCGCGGATCGCGCTGTCAACTTCGGACTGCGAGGCCGCGGGCGGCGAGCGCGCGCCGGGCCTCGCCGATCGTGTGCTGGCCGAAGTGGAAGATCGAGGCGGCGAGCACCGCATCGGCACCGGCGATCAGCCCGTCCGCGAGGTCGTCGAGCTTGCCGACCCCGCCCGAGGCGATCACCGGGATCGACACCGCGGTCGCGACCGCTCGGATCAGCTCGAGGTCATACCCCTTGCCGGTGCCATCGCGGTCCATGCTGGTGACGAGGAGCTCGCCGGCTCCGAGATCCGCGCAGCGCTTGCACCACTCCAGCGCGTCGAGACCCTCCCGCGTGCGGCCGCCGTGGCTGAACACGCCCCACCCGGCGCGCGCAGGATCATGGCGCTTCGCGTCGATCGCGACCACGATCGCCTGGTTGCCGAACCTCGCCGAGATCTCGGCGACGAGCTGCGGGGTGCGGATCGCGGCGGTGTTGACGGCGATCTTGTCGGCTCCGGCGAGCAGCAGGCGCTCGGCATCCTCGACGGTGCGCACGCCGCCGCCGACCGTGAGCGGCACGAACACTTGATCCGCGGTGCGCGCGACGACATCGACGAGCGTCGACCGGCCTTCCGGCGACGCCGAGATATCGAGGAAGCAGACCTCGTCGGCTCCTTGCAGGTCATACGCGGCCGCTTGCTCGACCGGATCACCGGCGTCGCGGAGCTCGACGAAGTTGATGCCCTTGACGACGCGTCCATCCTTGACGTCGAGGCACGGGATGATCCGGCGCGCGAGCGTCATGCATCCCCGTGGGCAACGGCCGCGGCTTCGGCGACGGTAAACTTCTTGTCGTAGATCGCGCGGCCGACGACGACCGCGGCGATGTTCGCGTCGCGAAGCCGGCGCAGATCGTCGAGCGAGCCGACGCCGCCCGAAGCGATCACCTCGCACTCGACGCCGCTCGCGAGCTCGACGGTCGCCCGGATGTTCGGTCCGAGCTGGAGGCCGTCGCGCGCGACATCCGTGTAGAGCAGCGCCGCCGCGCCCCAGCCCGCGGCGCGCTTGCCGAGCTCGACGGCGGTGACATTGCCGGTCGCGGTCCAGCCATCGACCGCGACGAGCCCATCGCGCGCGTCGACGGCGACGATGATCCGATCGGGAAACGCGCGGCACGCTTCCTCGACCAGTGCGGGTGACTTCACCGCGGCGGTGCCGAGCACGACGTACGCCGCTCCCGCCATGATCACGTCCTCGATCGCCGCACGGTCGCGAATGCCACCACCGACCTCGACCGGCAGCGGCGAGCGCGCGACGAGCTCCGCGATCAGCGCGTGTTGTTGCGGCGAGCCCGCGAACGCACCGTCGAGATCGACGACGTGCAACCGGTCCGCGCCATCGCGCGCGAGCTGGGCGACGAGCTCGACGGGCTGCGCGCTGAAGATCGTCGCGCGATCGCGGCGTCCCTCTTCGAGACGGACGGCGTTGCCGCCGAGCAGATCGATCGCGGGATACAGCTTCACGTCCGCTCCACGAACGTGCGGAGGAGCCCGAGACCCACGGCCTGGCTCTTCTCGGGATGGAACTGACATGCGAACACGTTGTCGCGCTGGACCGCGGCGCAGAACGTCACGCCATGGGTCGCCTCGACCGCGACGAGCGCCGGATCGCGAGGCACGCAGTGATAGGAGTGAACGAAGTAGACATAAGCTCCGTCGGCGAGCCCCGCGGTCGGCTGCTTCAGCGCGACGTCGTTCCACCCCATGTGCGGGACCTTCAGCGTCGGATCGGTCGGCCGGAACCGCACGACGTCGCCCGCGAACACGCCGAGCCCGGCGACGTCGCCTTCTTCGCTGTGCTCGAACAGCACCTGCATGCCGAGGCAGATGCCGAGATACGGCGCGCCACTCGCGATCTTCGCGCGCAGCACCTCGCCGAGCCCGCGGTCCTCGAGCCCGCGCATGAACACCCCGAACGCACCCTGACCGGGGACGACGATTCGATCCGCGCGGCGGACGGCTTCCGGATCGCGCGTGACGACCACGTCACCGCCGACATGCGCGAGCGCGCGCTCGACCGAGCGCAAGTTGCCCGAGCACACGTCGACGATCGCGATCACTCGGTCAATGTACCCTTGGTCGACGGCACTGCCCCGCCCAACCGCGGGTCGATCTTCGTCGCGGCATCGCACGCACGCGCGAACGCCTTGAAGATCACTTCGAGCGTGTGGTGCGCGTTGCCGCCGTAGTGGAGCAACACGTGGAGGTTGCACTGCGCGCGGGTCGCAAACGCGGCGAAGAATTCTTTCGCGAGCTCGCAATCGAACGTCCCGATCCACTTGCCGTCGAGGCCGGCGACGTTCCACACGAAGGCAGGCCGGCCGCAGAAGTCGACCGCGACCGTCGCGAGGACCTCGTCCATCGGCAGCGTCGCCGAGCCGTAGCGCACGATCCCGGCGCGGTCGCCGAGCGCTTGCTCGAACGCGGTGCCGAGGACCAGGCCGATGTCCTCGACGGTGTGGTGGCCGTCGATCTCGAGATCGCCGGCGGCTTTCACGGACAGGTCGAACACGCCGTGCTTCGCGAACGCATCGAGCATGTGCGACAGGAACGGCACCGGGGTCGCGATGCTGCGCTGGCCGGAGCCATCGAGGTCGAGCTCGATCTCGATCTGTGTCTCCTTGGTCGCGCGCTCGATCCGCTTGCGTCGTGCCACGTGTGCTCCTTGTATCAGCCCCCTTGCGATCGTACAACGATCACATGGCTCAGCGCGGTCTTGCCGGTCTTGCGTGTGCGTGTGCATTTGTGGCGTGCGGTGGCGGCGAAAAGAAGGTGAAGCAGCCGAAGCCGGAGAAAGCAGTCGTCACCAAGCCGAAGGTCGAGACCGAGGCGGACCGCGAGACGAAGCGCAAGGCGGCGCGCGAAGCGATCGTCCCGGGCGGTCAGAACTGCCTGCCCGCGGCACTGAAGGAATCCGGCGCACCGCAGCTCGAGCTCGCCGCGATCGGCGTCGACGCGGTGCTGTGCGCCGTCGATACGGACTCGGCGCGCGCTCTCGGCCCGGTCGGATGCTGGAAGGTCGACCTCAAGAACATGGGCAACGGCACGGTGCCGCTGATCGCGCAGGACGCGGTGCCGCAGCCCGGCCACGACATCATCGCGATGGTCCACGATGGCTGCGCCATGGGCTTCTGTACGCCGGGCAAGAACGCGGCGGCGTCGACGGCGCACCTGTCGTGGAATGCCGATGGCAAGCAAGTCGCGATGCTCGTAGGCACCGACGTTCACCTGTTCGACGCGACGTCGAAGGCACACGTCTCGACGTTCGGTGTCACCGGCGACAAGGGTGTGACCGGCACGCCGACCGCGCTTCACTTCGTCGGCGACTCGATCGTCGTCGAGGGCGGTGACGATGCACCCGGCGCGTGGGTGTTCAAGGCCGACGGCAATCCGACCGGTCCGATCATGGCGCTCGGAGGCAAGGACGAGAAGCAGATCAACATCAAGCACGGCTCGTTCAGCGTGCTCGATCCGAACAAGGTCGCCCTCGCCGATCACGGCATGGATACGTTCACCGTCTACGAGATCGGAACGGGGAAGCGAACGAAGGCCGTGCACAAGCCCGCGAAGCTCGCGTGCAAGCCGGCCGAGATCGAGGCGTACTGGACCGACGGCGACAAGGTCACCGACAAGTGCAAGGACAGCCTCGCGAAGGCGACGGGTCCGTGGGTCGGCGCGACGGCGGTGCTCGGCGCACACAGCTTGTTGTTCGTGATGAAGGGCGACCGGCTCGGAGAATTGGCGATCGTCGATCCGAAGACGCTCGTCGAGACGAAGAAGGCGCTGAAGCTGCAGTGGTGTGGTGGTGGTGAGAGCGCGAGTGGTGGTGGTGAGGCGCCGAAGGCGGTGAAGGCGGTGAAGAAGGCGAAGGCGGCCGACGACGACGAAAAGGAAGATAAGGCCGCGCCGAAAGGCTCGCGCTCGCCCGTGAAAAAGGGCGGCGATCCCGAGGACGGCGGCGAGTAGCGCTCGGGCGCGTCGCGGATTCGTACGTCGTGCGACACATCGTCCTCGGCAGACCGGTACCTACCGTTCGTTCTGCTGTCGGCGAACGGCGAAGAATGCCACGTAGCCAGCTCGAGGGACCAAGGTCGGACGAAGAAGACGGGTGCTTCGGGACGGGGTGTCTCGCGCGCCGTTCGATCGTGATCGACCACATCACGCTCGATGTAGCGTCGACGTGACCGCATGCAGCGTCGCTCGCTGCTAGCGACGGAGTGCTTGCATGCGCTGGCGCGACGCGTCGACCTCGGACTGAGGCATCGCGCCGGCGAGATCCAAAGACACGCGTTGCTCGCGGCCGGTGTGGGCATCGCGTGCGCGAACTTGCAGGATGCCGGATGCATCGAGCTGGAACGTGACCTCGATCGACGTCTCGCCACGAGCGCGAGGCGGCAGCCCCTCCAGCGTCAGATCGCCGAGGACGATATTCGTATCGAGCCGGCGCGACTCGCCCTGGCACACGATGATGCGAACGGTCTCCTGATCATCGCGTGACGTCGTGAACAGCTTGCGCGTCTCGGTCGGCACGCGCGCGTTGCGGCGGATCAACTCTTCGCAATAACCGGCGACGGTGGCGATGCCGAGTGCGCGCGGCGTCACGTCGAGCACGACCGGGTTGCGCGTCGGCGGCATCGGCATCGGCGCGAGCGGTTGCACCGGATACGTCTGCGGGGCGGGCGGGAACATCGGATTCGTCGACGCGGGCGACGGTGGCGAGTCCTGGCTCGGGATTCCACGTGCGGTCACCGCCGGGCCCATGCCACGCGCGGTCGACGCTGCAGACGACTCTGTAGCGGGATCGATCATCATCGTCGCGGCGTGCGCGGCGATCTGCGGCATCGCGGGACGCGTCGCGGGCTCCGCCGGCATCGGCGGGAACGGTTGCTGCGCGCGTGGCGGCGGTTGTGGTGGCTCGACGACGAGGGTTGGCGATTGCGGCGTCGTCATCGGCGGCAACGGCGCGAGCCCGGCCGGGGGTGGCACGCTCGGTGCGCGACGCGGCGGCACGTACGGAGGGGCGGGCGGCACGACGGGAGACACACCGGTCGTGCGCGAGGGAGGCGCCGGTGGTTGCGTGCGGGTCAGCGGCGGTTGCTGCGAGGTCGTCGTGCGAGGCGGCGTGGGGGGAGGCGTCGCGGTTTCCCACGGCGGAGGTGGGCCCTGCGGCGGTTGCTGCGAGGTCGTCGTGCGCGGAGGTGCCGGCGGCGCGGGCGCTGCCGGTTGCTGCATCGTCGTGCGCGGGATCGATTGCGTCGCGTTGAACTGCGGCTGCGTCGTCTTCTGGACGACACCCGACGGCTCCGCCGGCGTCTGCAGGCCCGAGCGGGTGAGCCTTCCGATCGGTTGGGTCGGCACCGGCGTCGGCGTGCGCTCTTCGAAGCGATCGTGGTGCTGGCCTCGCGCCGCGGGGCGATCGTGATCCGGTGCTTGGGCCGGCGCTTGGGTCGGCGCGGGCCCCGTACGCTTCACGGTCTCGTAGCTGGCGGTCTGACGCTTGCGCGGTGGCTGTGGCGCCACCGGCTGGCCCGCGGGCGGCAGCAAGCTGAGGATGCTGTCCTCTTCCGCAGAGACCTGCGGCAACGGGAAGTCGCCATCGGGCCGGGTCGCCGCGGCGTCGGTGTACTCGCCCGTGTCCTCGCGCGACGCCGTGGTCTCTTCACCGGCGAACTCGGCCGGAATCCGCTGCGCGCCCGTCACCTTCGACGGCGACTTGCGCTTCAGGATCCGCTCGAGCGACGTCGCTTGCAGGCCGGCGCCGATCGCTACGGCGTCCTCGGGCGACACGTCCGTGCGCGGTGCGCGCGCGAAGAACTTCGCGACCTGATCGCGGACGTACGGAATCTTCGTCGTACCGCCGACGAGGATCACGTCGTCGATCTTGTCGACCGTCAGGCTAGCGTAGGCGAGCGCCTCCTGGCAGACCGGAAACGTTCGGTCGATCAGATCCGCGACCTGCGCCACGAACTCGTCGCGCTTGATCTCGATCTGCAGGTCGAGCGGCTTGCCGCGCGGGCCGTACGCGATCTCGTCGATCCGGACCACGGCGCGCGATCGTCGCGACAGCTCGATCTTCGTCTGCTCCGCGACCGCGCGGAGCCGCATCATCGAGACCTCGTTCGTCCGCAGATCGATCCGGTTCTCGGCGAGGAACTTTTCGACCATCCGATCGACGAGGCGTTCGTCGAGATCGTCGCCGCCGAGGAACGTGTCGCCGGCGGTGCCGAGCACCTCGTAGACCTGGTCGTGCAGCTTCAGGATCGTGATGTCGAACGTGCCGCCGCCGAAATCGAACACGGCGATCGTCTGGTTCAGGTTGCGCGTGTTGCCGTACGCGAGCGCCGCCGCCGTCGGCTCGTTGAGCACGCGGACGATCGTGAGGCCCGCGATCGCACCCGCCGTCGCGGTCGCGCTGCGCTGTGCATCGGTGAAGCTCGCCGGCACGGTGACGACCGCGCGAGAGACCGGCACGCCGAGCTCGTGCTGCGCGATGTTGCGCGCGTGATCGAGCACGATCGCCGAGACCTCCGGCACCGCGAACTCGCCGCCGCGCGTGACGACCAGCGGCTGCTGGTTCGGCCCTTCCTTGATCTGGAACGGCATGCGCTGCTTCGCGATCTGAACTTCGGGCGCGTTGTACGTGCGGCCGATCAGCCGCTTGACCGAGTAGATCGTGTTCTTCGGGTCGATGACCTTGCGCTGCTTCGCGGCCGCACCGACGACGACGCCGCCGTTCGGATGGAACGACACGACCGAGGGATGGATCTTGAATCCACCCTCGTCGGCGAGAACCCGCACGGTCCCACTCTCGTCCGCATGCGCGACGACGGTGTTCGAGGTCCCTAAATCGATGCCTACGATCGGATCAGCCACAGATACAGTCGCGCTCCACCCCCAGATTATCGCTCATCTCGGAGCCCCGCCAGAACCTGGTCATACCAACGTTCGAGGCTCCTCCGAAACGGCCACATCCACCCGTAAGACGGCCCCAGGAATTGCTCGATCACGTGGTTGCGGTATTCGGTCCCGCGAGGCCTGTCTGGACCCCAGACCTCGGCCGCGGCGCGAATCGACTCGGCGTAGGCCTCCTGCTCGAACCGCGCACGGAAATACGCGAGCCCCAGCGGGAGCGGAAGCAGCACGTACAGCACCGCCATCACCGGCAGGCTGTACTTCCGAAATTGCCGGAGATGCACGGCCTCGTGGCGGAGCGTCACGTAGCGACGATCCGGATCCCAGTCATCCCAATCGCTCGTCACGTACACGGTGTTGCCGATCGTCGTCTGGTAGCCATCGAGATACGTCCGCATCTGGCCGAACGTGACCACGACGAGCACGCGATCGATGATCCGGTGCAGCCGCGAGCGATCCTTGCGCACGATCCGGAACGCGGGCAGCTCCTCGCGTAGATCGGCGACGAGACGCTCGTAGCGATCCATCGCTGGATCGTATAGCGTGACCGTCCCCCAACGTGCCAAACGTAAGAGGCGTCGATCTCGGGAAGCTCAATCCGCCGCAGCGCGAAGCTGCGGGGCACCTCGCGGGTCCGCTTCTCATCCTCGCGGGCGCCGGTTCGGGCAAGACCCGCGTGATCACGTTCCGGATCGCCCACCTGCTCGCGCAGGGCGTGCCGCCCGAGAGGATCTGCGCCGTCACGTTCACGAACAAGGCCGCGGCCGAGATGCGCGAGCGGGTCTCCGCGCTGGTCGATGATCGGCAGCTGACGAAGCAGCTCACGATCGGCACGTTCCACGCGCTCGGCCTGCAGATCCTCCGTAGCGAGCGCAAGGCGCTCGGCGTGCCGCGCGGCTTCACGGTCTACGACGGCTCGGATCAGATGGGCATCGTCCGCGAGGCGATGCGCGCCATCCACGATGGCGACCGCCGGCTCGACGCGAAGGCGATCCTGGCGCGGATCTCGCTCGCGAAGAACGCGTTCATCGCGCCCGACGAGTACGAGGGCAACCCGGCGGACGACTACGACGCGATGACCGTCCACGTCTATCCGAAGTATCAGGAGCAGCTACGCTCGTGCGCCGCGTTCGACTTCGACGATCTGATCGTCGAGCCCGTGCGGTTGTGGCAGCGCGACGACGCCGCGAACGAGCGCTGGGGCACGCGGTTCGAGTACGTGATGGTCGACGAGTTCCAGGACACGAACCGCGCGCAGCTCCGCATGGTCCAGGCGCTCGTCCAGCGCCATCAGAACCTCGTCGTCGTCGGCGATGACGATCAATCGATCTACTCGTGGCGCGGTGCCGATCCGACGAACATCCTCGACTTCGCGAAGATCTTTCCCGCCGCGAAGATCGTGAAGCTCGAGCAGAACTATCGCTCGACCAAGTCGATCCTCGCCGCCGCGAACGAGGTGATCGGGAACAACAAGAACCGCCACGGCAAGGTGCTGTGGTCGCAGCTCGGCGATGGCGAACCGATCACGCATGCGGTCGCGGTGACCGCCGAGGCCGAGGCGCAGTGGGTCGCGCGCGAGATCACGACGCTCGTGAAGGCCGGCCGGCGGTGGAGCGACGTCGCGATCCTGTATCGCTCGAACATCCAGGCGAAGCTGCTCGAGGAAGAGCTGCGTACGCACGAGGTCCCGTACGTGATGTACGGCGGCCAGCAATTTTACGAGCGCAAAGAGGTCAAAGACGTGATCGCGTACATGCGCGTCGCGGTCAGTCCGCGCGACGAGCTCGCGTTGCGCCGCGTGATCAACTATCCGACGCGCGGGGTCGGCGCCGGGTCGATCGACAAGCTCGTCACCGCGGCGCATGCGTCGGGCGCGACGCTGTGGGATGCGCTCGCGACGACCGAGGTCACCGGCCCGGCGCGCACCGGAATCGAGAAGTTCAAGCACGCGGTCGAGCGCCTGCGCCACGGGATCGAGAATGGCCACGACCTCGTCGAAGCGACGAAGGGCCTGATCGAGGACATCGGGCTCTACGACGATCTGCGTGCCGCCTCGCCGAGCATGTCGGCCGCGCAGCGCCGGATCGACAACGTCACGGGTTTGCTCGGCTCACTCCAGCGGTTCATGGACAAGGGCAAGGGCATCGACAAGCTCGGCGAGTACCTGCGCCACCTCTCCCTCGATTCGTCCGACGACAAGAAGGACGACGAAGGCGATCGCGTGGTGTTGACGACGCTCCACGGTGCGAAGGGCCTCGAGTTTCCGGTCTGCTTCATGATCGGGCTCGAAGAAGAGCTGCTGCCCCACGCGCGAACGCTCAATCCGCAAGCGACCGACGTCATGGATGTCGATCACGCCACCGACGTCAGCGAGGAGCGCCGGCTGTGCTACGTCGGCATCACGCGCGCACAGCGCAAGCTGTACCTGACCAGGGCGACGACGCGCGTCAACCGCGGCCGCGTCGTACCGCGGACACCTTCACGGTTCCTCCTGGAGATTCCGGACGAGCTGCTCGAGATCCGCGACCTCGGCGAAGAGGCCCGCCAGAAGGTTCCGCAGGACGAGGTCCGGGATTTCTTCGCGAACTTCTCGTTCGACGATTAGCCGCGGACGTGCGGCTTGTGGACGTCGAGCCCGGCCAGCGCGCGCCGCGCGAGCTCGAGAAAATCCGTTGTCGTGACGATGCCGATCAGCGTGCGGCTGTCGTCGATGACCGGGAGCGCGCTCTGCTTCGCCATCAGCAAGTATTCGAGCGCTTCGATCGCGGAAGTCGTGCGAAGGACGGTATGGACCTCGCGCGTCATCGTCGATGCGACGCTGTGGCCCGCATTGATGCGGTGGCGGACGTCGCGATCCGACACGAGGCCGACGAGCCGGTGCTCGCGATCGACCACGGGGATGTGGCGAAACCCTCCGACCAACATGTCCCAGTCCGCTTCGTTGATCGATTCATCTTCGCGCAGGGTTCGAACCTGCGTGGTCATCATGTCGCCGACGGTGAGGGCATGCATGCTGCTTCACTCTTCACGTGGCGTGCCGATCAGGCGCCACCCTCGACCACCACGAGGTCATCGCGCACGACGCGCGGGCTCAGGAAGTAACGCTCCTCCATCGCGAGGTGGTCGCGCAGCGTCGCGAGCAGTGCCCGCAACGCAGCGGGAGACGACATTGCCATCCCATCCGCGAGTGCACCGTGCTCGGCCACGTGATCGTCGAGCATGCGCTCGAGCCGGACCTCGTCGAACGCATCGACATCGCCGAGGATCGGCCGGAGCACGGCCTCCTCGTAGCGGTTGTGCTCGTCGAGCGCGAGCCGGCGCCGCGCGAGCGCGCGCTCGAGGTCGGCCGTGGACTCGAGCTCGGCGCAGGCCTCGATCAGCGCTCGGATCGAGGCGTGCTGGGTGAGCAAGCTCTCGAGGACGTGACTGCGATCCATGGGACCTCCATCCCTGACCTCATCAAGCGACATGCCGAACCGAATGAGCCAATCCGCGCAAAATTGGCGAAACTTACCCGAGCGCCGCGCGCCTTCCGCAAACCGTGCGCGGACGTCACGCCGCGATTCGTGCTGCGAGATCGGAACGCATCACGAACGAGGACCTGGTGTCGCACCCTGTCGCGAGACAACCAGTCGCCGGGTTGTCAGCGACCACGAGACGGTTCGCTCCGCCGCGCCCGCGCGATCGATGGTATGGCGATCGGCATGACTAGGAATGCTCTGTTTGCCGCTGCCCTGATCGCGGCATGTGGCGGTGGCCCCAAGGGATCCACGACCGAAGCCGAGCTCGGCACGGCGACGCACACCTCGAAGCCCGGCGAAGCTCACGGTGCCGGCATCGGCGATTCGACGAACGATTCGCATGCGGCGTTCCGCAAGTCGTACGTCGATCCGGGCGGCATGTGGATGCCCTCGCAGATGGCGCTGCCCCAGCACGTCGACAACTTCCAGAAGATGGGCGTGAAGCTCGACGCGAAGACGATGTCGGATCCGCTCGCGGAACCGCTTGCAGCGGTCGTGTCGCTCGGCGGCTGCACGGCTTCGTTCGTGTCGCCCGAGGGCCTGATCGTCACGAACCACCACTGCGTCCAGGGCGCGCTCCAGCTCAACTCGACGCCCGACAAGAACCTCGTCGAGAATGGCTTCCTCGCGAAGACGAAGGCGGACGAACCGTCGGCCGGTCCCGCGCAGCGCGTCATGGTCGTCCAGTCTTACAAGGACGTCACCACCGACATGCGCGACGGTCTCGACGCGATCAAGGATCCGGTCGCCCGCAAGGACGAGCACGACAAGCGGATGAAGACCCTGATCGCCGAGTGCGAGAAAGGCCGCCCGTCGGTTCGCTGCCAGGTCAGCAGCTTCTTCGAAGGCGGTCAATACCAGCTGATCGAGTCGCTCGAGATCAAGGACGTCCGCCTCGTCTACGTGCCGGCGCGTTCGGTAGGTGACTACGGTGGCGAGGTCGACAACTGGGAGTGGCCGCGCCACACCGGCGATTGGTCGTTCTATCGCGCGTACGTCGGCAAGGACGGCAACCCGGCCGAATACTCGCCCGACAACGTCCCGTACAAGCCGAAGCACTGGCTGAAGGTGACGACGGCCGGCTTGAAGCCCGGCGACTTCGTGATGATCACGGGGTATCCCGGCAAGACCAACCGCGCGACGACGGCCGCCGAGGTCCATCACGACATCGAGTGGTTCTACCCGTATCTGATTAGCTACCTCGAGGAGCGCTACAAGCTCGCCGAGTCGCACCTCGCCGACGGCGGCGAGACCGCGATCAAGGCGACGACGATGAAGCAGGGCATGCAGAACGGCCTCGAGAAGTATCAGGGCATCCTCGAAGGGCTGAAGAAGAACCCGGCGCTCGTCAAGGAGAAGGACGAGGCCGACAAGAAGACCCGCGAGTGGGCCGCGCAGCCGGGTCACGAGAAGTTCAAGGAAGCGATCGCGAAGCTCGACACGCTCCAGGAGGAGCAGTTCCGCACCGCGCGCGTCGACTTCGATCGCAACATCGCGTTCGGCGGCTCGCGCCTCATGCAGACCGCGCTGTCGCTCACGCACTGGGCCGAGGAGCGCGGCAAGAAGGACGCCGATCGCCGTCCAGGTTACCAGCAGCGCGATCTGGCGCGCGCACTCGCCGGCCAGAAGCAATTCGCGAAGCAGTACGACGCGACGCTCGATCGCGGCGGGTTCAAGCTGTCGCTGATGCGCGCGCTCCAGCTCGACGAGGCCGACCGGCCGTGGCTCGTGACGCTGCTCGGCGTCAAGAAGGGAACCAAGGTCGACGAGGCGCTGATCGATAAGACCCTCGACGCCTGGTACAAGTCTCCCGCGATCGAGGACGTCAAGCTCCGCACCGACCTGCTCGAGAAGGGCAAGCCGGCGCAGCTCAAGGCCTCGAAAGACCCGTTCATCCAGGCCGCGCAACGCGTGTGGCCGATCTACAAGGCCGACGAGAAGAAGATGGACGCACGCACCGGCGAGTCGCTGGTCACGGCGCCTTACTACAACGAGGCGATGAAGCAGATGCTGGGCGGCGCACTCGCGCCGGACGCGAACGGCACGCTGCGGATCACGTACGGCACCGTGAAGTCGCTCAAGCCCGACTCGAAGGATCCGGCGGACTGGCCGTTCACGGTCGCGTCGCAGATCCTCGCGAAGGACACCGGCAAGGAGCCGTTCAACTCGCCGGCCAAGCTGCTCGAGGCGATCAAGGCGAAGAAGTTCGGGCCGTACGCGGACCCGACGCTCGGCGGTGAGCTGCCGATCGACTTCGAGTCGGATCTCGATATCACCGGCGGCAACTCGGGTTCGCCGACGCTGAACGACAAGGGCGAGCTCGTCGGTCTGGCGTTCGACGGCAACAAGGAAGGCCTCGCGTCGGATGTCGTATTCAACGGCGCGACGACGCGGACGATCCATGTCGATGCGCGCTACATGATCTGGACGATGGACCTCCTCGACGGTGCGGATCACCTGATCAAGGAAATGGGTCTCACGCCGAAGATGCAGTAGCTCACGGCACCCACAGCGTGGGGCGGTCCCCGGCCCGCGAGAGCTCGAACCGCACGAGCTCGACCCACGCGGTGCCAGCGACGCTCGGATCGGTGTCGAACGTGAAGGGCACGTCGAGCGTGAACGTAGGCATCGCGCCACCGGGAACTCGCAGCGGCTCGATCGCATCGAGGATCTCTCTAGCGCGGTCCGCGCGGCCGGTGCGCAGCGCGGCGAGCGCGACCCCAGCGCTGCCTTCGGGCCACACCGCGTCGATGCGGTCCCAGGTCGGGGCCGGCAACGAGCGCTGATAGAAGCGCTGTAACCGCGGATCCTCGAACACCGGCCCTTCCGCGTACGGGCGATGGCCGGTGGCGCCGGTGCGTGGATCGCGCGACGCGTAGCTTTGCTCGGCGGTCGCGAACGCGATGCGCGCGCGGTCCAGATCACCGGTGGCGACTAGAAACACGGCGCCCCACGAAGCGCAGTCGAGCGCGAGCAGGTCGTCGCGGCCCTGCGGGCCAACGCCTCGTGCGAACTGGCCGCGACCGTCGTGCCACGCGCGCGCGGTCAGCGTCGAGCCGAGTCGAGTGGCAGCCTCCGCATAGTCCCCGGCATCGGTGACTCGCGCGAGCGCGCGCAGGAAGAAGTACGCATCGATGTTGTGCTCGACCGAGACCCACGCCAGCGCGCCGGGCTCGACCACCTCGTGGACTCTACCGTCGGAGATGTCGTAGCGCAGCTCGCCCTCACCTCCGGCGATCAGGCCGTCGCGCGGATCGCCATGCGCGGCGACGCGGGAGCGCAGCAAGTATCCCGCGGCCTGGTGAGCGAGGTGCAGCGCGAGGTCGCGGTCACGGCCGGCAACGACGTCTGCGTCGAGGTACTCCGCGGCGGCATATCCGACCCATGCCACCGCACCGGCGCGCACGAACCGAACGCGGTCGGGGCCCGCTCCGGCGAACGAAAACGGCAACGCGCCGTCCTCGTACTGGAGCGCGGTCAAGCCGGCGAGCAGCCGGCCGGCATCGTCGCGCCGGCCGCGCCGCAGCATGACCAGCGCTGCGAGCGCGCTGTCGTAGATCGCGAACCGATTCGCGTCCGGATCGGTCACCGCGAGCAGGCCGCGTCCCCGCTCGCGAAGCGCACCCTCGAGGAAGTCGCCCGGATGAGGCGGCGCGACGCGGGTCGTAGCGCGACAGGCGGCCGCTCCGAGCAACGCGGCGAGCGCGGTGCGGCGTGTCGGTCCGCCCGGAGCGCGTCGTGCCATCGCCTCGATCTTGCGGCCGCCCCCCCGCGCGAGCAAGCGCGCTCGATCTCGAGCCGTGCGATGATGGGGGGAATGAGGCTCGTCATGGCAGACGGCACGTGCCCGTCTGCACCCGCCATTCATGCGGCGGCGGCGGCGTTGGGGCTCGCGGTGGACGCGGATCCGACGCTGCGAGCGGTCGGGGATGCTGCGCTCGTCGCGTGGGATCTCGACGCCCCTGGGGCCGAGCTCGAGCGGATCGTCGGCGCGATGACGGAGCTGAGAGGCCGCGGTGGTCGCGGTGTCGTCGTGGGAACCGCGATCCCGCTGAGCACCGTCCGCGCGTTGTTCGCCGCCGGTGCGAGCGACGTGATCGCCGCGCCACTGCCGCAGCGCGAGCTGATCCTGCGCCTCGGCGCGGTCGTGCACTTCAAGCTGCGGGTCGCGTGCATCGGCGGTGGCACCGGCCTGTTCACCGTGCTCGATGCGCTCAAGACCGTGCCGCACGCGCTGCTCGCGTCGATCGTGACGATGTCGGACGACGGTGGTTCGTCGGGGCGGCTACGCACGAGTTTCGGCGTGCTGCCGCCCGGCGACGTCCGCCGCAGCTTGGTCGCGCTGTCGAACGCACCGGAGGTGATGAATTTCGTGATGCAGTATCGGTTCGCTGCGGGCGACGGGCTGACCGGCCACTCGCTCGGCAACCTGCTGCTGACGGCGATGGCCGAGCGCACCGGCGGGATGCAGAGCGCGGTCAAGGCGCTCGGTGACGTGCTGAACGTGCAAGGCCTGGTGATGTGCGTGACCGAAAATGCGACCACGCTATGTGCCGAGTTCGAGGACCGGCGCGTCGTCCGCGGTGAATCGGCGATCGACCGCTGCCTCGAGCGCCCGGCCGATCTGCGAGTGCGCAGGGTGTGGCACGAGCCCGACGCCGAGACGAACAGCGACGTGCTCGCGGCGCTGCTCGCGGCGGATCTGATCGTGATCGGACCGGGCGATCTGTACACCAGCGTGCTGTCCGCGCTGATCGTGCGCGGCGTCGCCGACGGCGTGCGACTCAGCCACGCGAAGCGGCTGTACGTGTGCAACCTGATGACGAAGCCCGGTGAGACCGAAGGCTATGACGCGGTCGATCACGTCGCCGAGGTGGTCTCGGCGCTCGGCGGTGACGCGCTCGACTACGTGCTGGTCGCGAGCTCGGATCTCGACCCCGAAGCGGTGAGGTCGTACGCGGCACAAGGCCAGCGCCCGGTCGCGGTCCCGAGCGTTGAGCGGCTTCGCCGGGTCACGCGCGCGGAGTTGATCGCCGCGGACATCAGCCACCGCGCGCAGCTGGTCCGCCACGACGAGACGAAGCTGCGCGCCGAGATCACGACCATCGTCGGTCGCGCCGGCCGGCGCTGACATTCAGCGCGTGCGCGCGACGAATGCGGCGGCCGTGTGTGGAGGTATCGCCCCGACGATCACGACCCGATTGCCGTGGATCCGGGTCGTGCCGCAGTGCTCGCACGTGAAGGTCTTGATCGCATCGCCGAATTCGAGCGTGAACCCGGCCGGCGCCGCGACCTTGTCGGCCGTGATCGTGCCGGTGTACGTGCCGGCGTCGTACGACGCGTCGAGCCCGGTCGCGAGCCGCGCCCGCCAGAAATCGCCGATGTCCTCGAACGACCGCACGGTCACGTCTTCCATCGCGGCGTCGTCGAGAAATTCCGTGAGTGCGCGGATCTTGACCCCGACGTTGTCGTGAGGTTGATCGCGTCCGCGAGACGGGTGCATCAACAGCATCGTGAACGCCCGGTTGCGCGCGTTCTGGACCAGGATGTAGCGCCACAGCGCGACGAACTTCGCGTGGTTCGAGGCCTGGAGCTCGATCCGCTCGTGCTTGCCGTGATCGACCTCGTCGATGCCGTCCTCGCACGAGATCGGGAGCTCGAGGATCGGAACGTGATGGAACCGATCCTGATGAAAGCCGACCGCGGCGAGATCGATCGGAAGGTTCCACGGGAGGTCGCCAACTCCAAACCCCGAGTCGAACTCGAAGTGCTCGTGAGCGAGCCCCTCGAACAGCCGCGGATTGATCGCCAGGTACGGCGCGCGCCACGCTCGCGGCGCGGTGCCGATCGCTCGGCGCACGAGCTCCGAGGACACGTGAATCTCTCCGCACAGCGTCGGGGTCTTGCCGTAGGTCTTGCGGTCCTCGCTACACGTGCCGTAAGGCAGCGTCCCGAAGTTCATGCCGTGCTGCACGCTATGCGCGCCGAGCGGACACATCCCGAGGCTGCACAACTCGGTGAGCACGCTCGGGTTGAAGTAACCCGCGATGTAATCCGTCGTGATGTTGAACGTCGCGCGAAAGCCGCGAGCATGCTCGACCCGCGCCGCCTGCAGCGCGCCGGGCTCGCCCCAATCACCGCTGCCCTGCGAGTCCGGCGCGTCGATGTCGTGGGTGAGCACGAGCACCGACGACGCTTCCGAGGGCACGGTGTGCTTGAGCACGACGTGGCCACCGGCGCCCTCGCGCAGCGCACCCTCGAGCACGAGCCGGAGCACGTCCCCCGACGGCTCGAAGCAATTGACGTAGCAGCGCGCCGCGTCGTACGTCGAGAGGTCATGCCCGAGCGCGTAGATCGATCCCTTGCCGATCCGCCGCCGCGTGATCGCGGGACCCGCGGGCGCGCCGTTGACGTAGGCCTCTGCGACCGTCTCGGTGCTCGCCGCGGGATCGGGGTCCAGCACCCAGACCTCGACGCCATCAGGCGCGGCGTGCGAGTTGATGGCCAGCCGGCGCTCCTCGGGGCTGTCGATCGATGCGGTGATCGGCGCGGTGCCGGTGAACCGGATCTCGGCGACATCGTGGTGGCGCGTCGTCGAGCGCAGACCGGTGAGCTGCCACGCCGCGCGCTCGTCATCCTTGCCGATCGGCTTCCACACCACGACGACGCCGCCGTTCTCGGCAAACGTCTCGAGCATGGCCTTGATGTCGGGCGCGACGACCTCACCGATCAGATATCCCGGCACGACGACGGCCGCGTAGTTGTCGAGACCATGCAGCGTCTCGCGCCAATCGGTGCTCGCCGCTTGCTCGTCGAACGGGATGCCCGCCTGCGCGAGCGTCGCGGTCACCGTCGCGAGATCAGGGCCAGCGTCCTTCCATGCGTATCGCGGGGCCGCGACCAGCACGCGCGCGCGGGTCTTGCGCTGCGCGACGTCGTCGACGACACCGTTGCAATCGTCGTCGATCCCGTTCGCGACCTCGGGCATCGGCGGTGGCGCCAGGCACACGAGCTTGCCGTCCTCGCAGGCCGCGAAGCCGTGGCCGCACGCGCCGGGCAGATGCGTGTCACAGCGATTCGGCGCGACGGGCAGCAACAGATCGGTGACGCCGTCGCCGTTGTCGTCGATGCCGTTGCACGAGGTCTCGATGTCGCCACTGCCGTAGCGCGCGGTCGGCTCGGGTGGCACGACAGCAGCCGGTGCAGCGTCGGCGAGCGCCGTCGGGCGCGCGGGCGCGGATGCCACCGGAGTCGCGGGCCTTGCCGGAGTCGTGGTCGGCGGAGATGTTGGACCGCACGCGATCGCGAGCACGAGCGCCCAGTACCACTTCGAGCGAGACCGACCCATCGAGCCATCGTACACGCTCAGAACGAGCGCCGGATCGCGAAGCCGATCGTGTTCACGTCGAGGATCCCGATCCGTTCGAACGTGTAGCTCGCCGACAACGTGTCACGCCGATCCAGCTGGTACGAGCTCACCAGTGCCACGTCGGTGGCCTCGACGTTCGAGAGGTCGAGCAGCCCCGCATCGGAGCCGAGGTCACTCGGGCAAACATCCGCGCCGAACATTCCTTCCAGGAACGCCGGTAGCGGCGGTCGATCGAGCTCGGTGTAGTGGGCGACCTTGAGCCCGACTTGCCAGCGCGGCCGCACGTAGCTGACCTGGAGGTCGGCTCCGTAGATCGTCTGCCACTTCCCGCATGAATCGAGCAGGCCGCCACTGACCGAGCCGTCGACGCGCAGCTGGTGCGGCAGGTCGTGACCGGCTTCGAGCGCGAGCCGGTGGAGCTGACCGGGCCACGGCATGGCGTCGTACGTGTAGCGGCCGGTGATCGCGGCGCCGGCCGCGAAATCCCACCTCACCGCGCCGTACGCGGTCACGACCGGGACCACCCGGACCCAGCCCGCACGCGCGAACGCGGTCACCGTGATCTCCTTCGTCGGCCGCCAGTCGGCGCGCAGCGACGGGCGATGGTTATGCGTGGCGAATCGATAGTCGTACTCGTACGCGGCCGTGACGCTGAACCGCGCGAGTGGGAACACGACGAGCGTCGCCGCCGCTCCAGTCGCCAGCCGCTGGGACGGATCGGTGACCGGATACCACCCGAGGTAGGTCTCGACGACGGCGAGCAGCCGCCGGGTGTCGCCGAAGATCTGCTGCGCTTGCTGGTCGTTTGGATCTTGCGCGAGGATCTCGGCGGCGAGCTCGTGCGCGCGCCAGGTCCGCAGATCCGCGGCCTCGACCTCCGCGCGATGGAGCCAGAGGTCGAGGTCGAACGCGACCGGATGGATCGTGTCGAGGACCGCGCGGGCCTCGGCCGGCCTGCCTTCCCACAGATAGGTATCGGCGCGCAGGAGGCGCTGCGTCTCGTCGAGCGGCTGGCGCGCTTCGAGCGAGACCAGCCACGCGCGCGCGGTCTCGTAGTCGTGGTCCCACGCCGCGACTTGCGCGAGGAGGACGTACGCCTCGGCATAGTCCGGCGCGCGGTCGAGCACCGCCTTGGCTTCTCGGGTCGCTTCGGCGTGCTTCCCGGTCCACGCGAGGCGGTACGCGAGCGCCAACCGGATGTCGACGTCGTCGGGGTGCTCGGCGAGCTTCGCGGTCAGCTCGCGGACCTGCGCGGCGAGTGCAGCGGGATCGTCGTCGGCACGGCTAAGCGCAGGGTGCCCTGCGATCGCACATGCGATCACCGCCGCGAGGAGCGGGCGATTCAAACCAGCCGCCACGGCCGACGGCGCGCCGCGGTGCGAACGTCGGCGACCGGATCGTCGTGGACGCGCGCGAGCCAGTCACCGACCCGCTCGTGGTCGAGGTCGGCGAGCCCCTGGACCGCTGCCAGCCGGACCCGACCGTCCGGATCGTCGAGGGCGCGGCTGATCCGCTCCGCGTGAGCGCTGGCATCGAGGGAGGCGAGCACGCGCACCGCGAGCTCGCGCGTCCCGGGCTCGAGCGCCGTCACCATCACCTCGCCAAGCCGCGTGACGGCGGCTGCAGAGCCTCCGCGAACCGCGATCCGCACGTCGCCGGCGAGCGAGGGCAACAGCGTCGAGACGCGTGCGAGGCCTTCGTGATCGGGGAGCGCGAGGAGGCTCAGGACCGCGGCGGCGCACACCGCGGGGTCGCGATCGACCGCGAGCTGAGCGAGCAGCGGGACGGGCTCGCCGGTCCGCGAGGCGATCAGCGCGGCGCACAGCGCGAGCCGGACGTCGGGCGACGGATCCCCGACTGCGCGCGCGAGCCGCTCGAACACGTCGGCGCGTGTCGTGTTGCGAAGCGCGTCGACCGCGGCGACGCGCACCGCCACGACCGGATCCTCGAGTGCGCCGAGCACCGCATGAATCGCGGCCGGTACGTTGAGCGCTGCGAGCGCACGGATCGCTTCGATCCGGATCGTCGGAGCGGTCGAGCGGGTCTGGCCCTGGATCGCGCGCAGCGAGCGCGAATCGGCGACCGCACCCAAGATCCGCAGACCCGAACAGATCAGCGGCTCGGCCTCCTGCGCCATCATCCAGTCCTCGACATCCGGGAGCGCATTCGGGTCGCTGAAGATCGTGGTCAGCGCGCGTTCGGCGCCCGCGACGACCTCGGCCTCCGGAGACGCGAGCGCGCCGAACAGCGGCGCGGCATCGCGCGGCGTGAGGTCGTGACCGAGGCCGCGGAGCGCGGCGATCCGGACTCGCGAATCGGGATCGTGGAGCGCGCCGAGCAGCGCCGCCTTCACGTGGATGTCGGAGCGCCGGCCGAGACATGTCGCCGCGCGGCAGCGCACCTCCTGGTCCGGATCGTCGCGCAGCGCAGCGGCCAGCGCAGCGATCGCGTCCGCGCTCGAAAGATCGCCGATCGCGTGCACCGCCGTGCGCCGCGCCTCGATGTCGGGGCTGTTGCGCAGGCTTTCGAGGTAGCGCACGACCACGGCGGACAGCTCGATCTCGGCGGGCGCCGAAGGCCCATCGAGCCCGAGATGCGCGCGGAGCTGCGCCTGGAGCGCGGGGGGCTCCTCGCTCAGCTGCGCGTTGAGCTCGCGGAGCAGGGCGGGTTGCTGGATCGCCTGCAGCGTCGCGGCGATACCGGCATCGGTTCCGGTCAAGCCGCGCGCCATCACGAGGACGGAGCGCGAGAGGCTGCTCGGAGTCACCGCGGCGAGCACCGCATCCGCGCGTGCGCCGCCGATCTTGCCGAGCGCGAGCGCGGCGCGGTTGCGGACGAACGCATCGGGATCCGCGAGCATCGGCGCGACCACCTCGACCGGTGCGCGCAACAGGCCGAGCGAGCGGGCCACCGCGGCGCGCACGAACGGGCTCGGATCTGCCACCGCCTCCGCGATCACGGTCGTGGCCGACGGATCGGCGAACTTGCCGAGCGCGCCGGCCGCCGCCGACCGCACCGACGGTTCGGTCTCGCGCAGTAGCATCTCGAGGAACCGGATCGCGCGGGGGTCGCCGGTCTTGCCGAGCATCCAGACCAGGCCGAGCCGCGCGGTGATCTCCTCGGACGCGAGCAGCACGTCGAACGTGGGATAGACCGCGTCCCAGCCGAAGCCGGCGAGCGCCGCGCACACCGCGTCACGAAACTCGTCGAACGCGTGGGGCATCACGGCGACGAGGAGCTGCACCGCGCGCGGCCCGCCGATCGCGCCGAGCGCCTCCGCGGCGGCGATCCGCAGCAGCCCGATCGGCGACTGCAGCGCCTCGCCGACTTCGTCGACCGCGGCAGCGACGCGGCGGCTGCCAAGCGCCCGCACCGCCGAGAGCCGGGCTTCGACGAACCGATCGGACAGCGCGGCGCGGAGCTGGTCGTCGATCCGCTCGCCGGGGACCACCGCGAGCAAGCGGACGCTCGCTGCGCGCACGTCGTCACGCTGGTGCGAGAGCAGGGGCGTCAGCTGGCTCTGGATCGCGTCGAGAATGTGCGACTCGTGACGGAGCAGCGCGGTGGTCGCGGCCGCGGCCTCTGCCGGCGCGCCGTCGCGCATCACGGGGATCAAGGCGCTCGCGGTGGTCTCGTTGCCGATCGCAGCGAGCGCGTCGACCGCCTCGATACGGACCGCGGGGTCGCCATCGCCGAGCCGCTTGACGAGCGCGGGCGCGTGCGACGGATTCGCGACCGCGCCGAGGACCGCGACGATCCGCGCGCGCACCCGCGGATTCGCGTCCTCGAGGTGGCCGATGAACCGCTCGCTGAGCCCCGCACGACCGACCGCGACCAGGCGATCCTGCGCTGCGACGCGCCGGATCTCGTCGTCGCCGCCGAGATCGACGAACGCTTGCTCGAGCGCACCGAGCCGGTCGAGTGCGAGTGCGGCGCGAAATCGGACCTCGCGATTCGGATCGGCGAGCGCGACCTCGAGCGCAGATGTGTCTTCGGGCGTGACTGCCTCGATCGCCTCGAGCGCACGCAAGCGAACCCAGTGTTCCGGGTCCCCGAGCGCCGCGACCAGCAGCGGGATCGCGGTGATGTCACCGATCCGGCCGAGCGCCGCAGCGGCCTGGGCGCGAACCGTCGCCGACGGATCGCGCAGGACCGAATCGATCAGCGCGCGAACGGCTCGCGCGTCGCGCAGATCGCCCAGCGCGTTCGCGACCGACGTGCGCAAGGCGTCCGAGCGGTCGTGGATGCGCGCGAGCAGCGAGGGCACCGCGCGGACGTCATCGAGCTTGCCGAGCACCTGCGCCGCCCACACACGGACATTCAGGTTCGACGCGCTGTTGAGCGCGGTGATCAGCGGCTCGACCGCGAGCTCTCCGAACCGGATCAACACGGCCGCGATCCGTGGCGACGACCAATCATCGAGGTGCTCGAGCTCGTTGACCAGCAACGGGACGACGTCTGGCGATCGGATCTGACCGAGGGCCTCCGCGCACGCGAGCTTGACGTCGCCATCCTCGTGCGGATCGCGCATGCCCTCGAGCAGCGGCTTGACCGCGCGAAGCTCGCCGAGCAGGCCGAGCGTCGTGGCGGCCCGCGCGCGGTGTTGCCACGACCGAGCCGCGCGCACGGCCCCGAGGTAGCGATCGGTGATGCCGAGCACCGCGAAGGCCTGGACCAGCTTTGGCGCGTTGGCCTCGGGTAACAGCGTGCTGCTGAGCTCGCGCTCGATCACGTCGGCGGAGTAACTCTCGCGCATGTCGAACAACAGCTTGTCGAGACCCTCGAACTGGCGAGCGCGGGCTGCGTCGAGCGCGGCGCGCACCCGCTTGGCCTGCACGGAGAGGCGGCGGTCACGCCAGATGGTGAGCAGGTGCCGGCCCGCGACCACGAGGATCGCGAGGATCGCGAACCCGGTTGCGATGCCGGCCACCCACAACGCGGCCTTCATGAAGCCGGGGTGGTCAATCCGTCGGTGATCTCGGCGAGCAGTCGCGTGAGATCGAGCGGCTTGCGCATGAGCAGCCGGGCTCCGACTTCTTCAGCCCAGAAATGATCGACCGGGTCGGTCTTGCCGCTCATCAAGATGACCGGCATCGACCGCGTGGTCTCGGCGCCCTTGAGCTTGCGGCACAACTGGAAGCCGTTGATGCCGGGCGGCATCAAGATGTCGCTCACTACCAGCGCGGGCGGGTTCGTCGAAATTTCCGCCAACGCGGCGGCGCCGTCACTCGCCACCGCGGTGCGATAGCCGGCCTTGCGCACGGCTCGGCCGATCGCGGCGAGCATGTCGGGATCGTCGTCCACGATCAGGATCAGCTCGTTCGCCATCAGTCAGGCCTTCGCCTTGTCGAAACCCTTGCGTGCAAACTTGTCCCAGTCCTTGCGGCCCTTCAGGAAGTCCCGCAGACCCTTGAGCTGCCAGTATAGAAGATATTGGCGATAACCAAAATTCGAGAGCACCCCGCAGCCGAACAGGATCAGGGTGTCTCGTACGCGCGGGTAGGCAAACAGCCGCGACCGGTGGTGGTCATCCCCATCGGGCTGGATGGAGATGATCAGCGCAGCCGTGCTCAGGGCGATGTTCACCGCGGTCGCGAGCAGGAGGTAGGCCACGGCATGACCCACCGAGAGCAGCCCGAAAATGGCGCTGAGCGGCACCAGGATGTAGCCCAGGACCTCGATCACCGGGGCGGCGGCCTCGAACAGCAGCTGATACGGCAGCGAGAACATGCCGATCCGGCCATAGCGCCCGCGGAACATCATCGCGCGGTGGTAGTAGAGGACCTCGAGCAGCCCGCGGTACCACCGGCTTCGCTGCTTGCCGAGATCGACGTACACCTCGGGGGCTTCGGTCCAGGCAACCGGGCGCGGCTCGATGATGATCTTGCCGACCCGGCCCCGATCGAGCAGGTAGCGGTGTAGGCGGACCACGATCTCCATGTCCTCGCACACGGTGTGCGAGCCGGCACCGCAGTACTCCTCGACGATCCGGTGCTTGCAGCGCGCGGTCAGGAATCCCCCGACCGTCACCACGAGATCGCGGCGCATCAGGGCGAACACGCCCGACAAGATCAGCAGGGAGTTGACCTGGCCGAGCGCGGTGCGGCCGTGGGTGAACGACCGCATGTACTCGACGATCTGGAACCGGCCGATCCACGATCGAGGCAAGCGGAGCTCGGTCACCTGGCCGTTCTCGACGAGCGAGCCGTTGGATAGCCCGACCTGAGTCCCGATCGCGATCGTCTGGTTCGGATCGTCGGCGACCGCCTGCATGCTGCGCAGCAGCGCGTCGGGCTCGAGCAAGCTGTCGGCGTCCATGCTCGACACGTAGACGCCGCGGCTCGCGTTGATCGCGGCGTTGAGCGCGTCGGCCTTGCCGCCGTTCGCCTTGTCGACGAGGAGCACGCGCTCGACGTTCGGCGGGAGCTCGCAGGTCGCCTTGTACAACCCGCGGATGGGCGCGGTCTCGAGCTCGGGGTGATAGTTGATATCGCTGCGCTCGAACTTGAACGCTTCGATCAGGACCTGGACGGTGCGGTCCTTCGAGCCGTCGTTACAGATCACGATCTCGTAGTGCGGGTAGTCGAGCCGGAGCAGCGAGCGCACGCTATCGACGCACGTGACCTCCTCGTTGTAGGCCGGCACCAGCAGCGTGAGCGGCGGGAAGAACGGGTTGGCAGCGTCGCGGATCGGCGGCCGCAGCACTTCGCGGCGCAGGCGCCGGCTGACCTCGCGCCGGCTGAGCACGACGAAGTAGCCATTGATCGCGAAGAACACCGCGAGGTAGGTGATCACGATCGCGTTCATCGCCCATACGACGACGATCAACGCACCATGCACGACTCCAGTATACGCTCCCGGGCGAGCCCGATGTAACGCGCATCGGCATCGCCGGCCAGCCAGCGGCGCTCGAGCTTCTGGGCGACGACGGCGGTGGTTCCCGAGCCGACAAACGGATCGACGACCAGATCACCGGTCTTGCTCGACGCGAGGATCAGGCGCTCGATCAGCGCCTCCGGTTTCTGCGTCGCGTGCGGCGTCTTCTCCGTCATGCCGTTGCAGATCACCGGCACCTCGATCACGTCGCGAGGCTTCGCACCGAGCGGATGCGGCTGCCACTTGTCGCGCCGGGTGCCGCCGCCGTACTGCGACGACACCGCCTGGATCCTGGTCGGATACTTCGTCGTGTGACCGTTGTACGGCACGCGCACCGCGTCGACATCGAGCGCGTGGTCCTCGCCCCGCAAGTGCAGGATCGATTCGTGCGAGCGGCCCCAATCGCGGCCGAGGTTCGCCTTGTTCTTGTACGACCAGATCAACCAGCGGCAGCTCGCGAACCGCTTCGCGCTGCGCGCCTTGACGTCGGCAAGGATCTCCGAGAACCCGCACACGTAGGCCGAGCCGTGCGGCGCGAGCACGCGCGCGACCTCGGCGAGCCACGTGTCGCACCAGTCGACGTACACCTCGAGTGACTCGAACTCGTCCCACTCTTCCTTGTTGATCGCGTACGGCGGATCCGTGACGACCAGATCGACCGAGCGATCCGCGAGCGTACCGAGGAGGTGCAGCGCATCGCAGTGCCACAGCGCGCCGCGCTCGTCGCCGTGCGCGCGCGTCGGGCCCGTGCCTTCGAGATCGCGCGGAACCGGCAGCTCTCGCGCGATGCGGGGCGGACGCTTGGGCACGCCGCAAGTTATCATCTTCCCGCTCTTATCCGCGGGAACCCTAGGAGCGACCGATCAGGGCCGGTAGTGGTGCTTGAGCCGGTGCCACAGCTCGATCGGATCGAACCCGAGCAGCGCGAACGGGTGCGCGCCGGACTCCTTCATCACCGCGCCCGCGCGATGGGCCAGTGCAGAGGCTCGCTCGCGGGTCGCCTGCGGCAGCATCGCGGCCAGCGCCGAAGCCGCGCGCCCGGCCATGGCTGCGACGGCGGCGCCACCGAGCAGGCCGAGTAACCAGGCCGGTGCCGGATCGATCACGACGCGCTTCGCGTTGAGCTCGCGGGCGAGCGTGTCGCTCGGGCCGGTCAAGATCTTCATCAGCGTCGCGCGCTCGAGGAACAAGCCGATCGACGGCTTCGCGAACCGCTCCTCGGTCGCGGCGAGCACGCGCTTGTACTGCTGGGGCCAGTCGCGCGCGAACGCGGACTCCGGCACCAGATCGGCGAGCGCGCGATGGGTCGCGGCCCGCGTGATGTCGCCGCTCTGTTTCGTCGCGATGATCGACGTGTGGACCCGCGCGCGATCGTCCTCGATCACGTATGCGAGCAGCGCGCTGCGATCTGGCACGAGCAGATCGAACGTGCGCTGGATCGGCTCGTACGCGGGCGTGGGCAGCAGATCGAGCAGCGGCGGCTCGGTCCACACGCCCTTGCCGGCGTGGTGCTTGAGCGCCTTCAGCGCGTGCAGCGCCTGCATCACACCATCGGACTCGAACTGGAGTGCACCTTCGATCTCTGCCGAGAGTTGGGAGATCAACGCCTGGTCGATCACGACCACCGAGCCGACGCCGAGCTGCTTCGCGTACGCCGCGAGCGTCTCCGACCCTGCAGCGTGCAACGGTGGCGGCGAGGTGAGGTGGCCTCGTGCATCCTTGCCCGCGATCACGACCGAGATCACGTGGGGCGGCGCGCGATCGACGACGACGAGTGCCCACGCCGGTGCATCCAGTACGCGCGGTGGTACGAGCAGCCGCCATCCGTTGCGCCAGTGGCGCGCATCGAGATGAGACAGCTCGAGCTCCGAC
>JBDUAS010000248.1:0-10530 GCA_040004535.1 Deltaproteobacteria bacterium | reverse complement strand
TCATGGCGGACGACAAGAAACCACCGGGGACGCGTCGCGAAGGCGACCGCCAGACGGGTCTCGTCCTCGAAGAGCGCACGCGGACCAAGAAGCCGCCGATGTACAAGGTCCTCTTGCACAACGACGACTACACGACGCGCGAGTTCGTCGTGTGGGTGCTCCAGACCGTGTTTCACAAGAACGAAGGCGACGCGATCGCGGTCATGAGCCACGTCCACAACAACGGCGTGGGCGTCGCCGGCGTGTTCACGTTCGAGGTCGCCGAGACCAAGGTGACCAAGACGATGGCGCTCGCCAAGGCGCAGCAGTTCCCGCTGCAGCTGTCGATCGAGCCGACTGACTAGTCAGGTAGTACTCACACGTCGCGGGCGACGTAGAATCTAGGAACCCATGTTGTCTCCCGAGCTGCAAGCCACACTTCAGCGTGCCGTCGACGACGTCCGAGGACGCCGCCACGAGTACCTGACGCTCGAGCACCTGCTGCTGGCGATCCTCGACGATCCGACCGGCGCCGACATCGTCGTCAAGTGCGGCGGCAGCGTCGACGGGCTGCGCGGCGACCTGACGCGGTTCCTCGACGAGCAAGTCGACGAGCTGCCCGAAGGTGAAGAGTCCGGGCCCGACCAGACGCTCGCGTTCCAGCGGGTGCTCCAGCGCGCCGCGATGCACGTCCAGGCCGCGGGCCGCCAGCAGATGACGACCGGCAACGTGATCGCCTCGATGTTTCGCGAGCGCGATTCGCACGCGGTGTACCTGCTCGAGAAGCAAGGCATCACCCGGTTCGACGTCATCAACTACATCTCGCACGGCGTGTCGAAGGTCGATGTCGGTGGACCCGCGATCCAACGTCGCTCGAGCGGCGTCGAGGACGATGGCGCCGAGGACAACAAGATCAACAACCCGCTCGAGTCGTTCTGCGTCGACCTCACGCAGCGCGCGCGCGAAGGCAAGATCGATCCGCTGATCGGTCGCGCCGACGAGATCGAGCGTATGATCCAGGTGCTGTCGCGCCGCCGCAAGAACAACCCGCTGTTGATCGGCGAGCCCGGCGTCGGCAAGACCGCACTCGCGGAAGGCCTCGCGCTGCGCATCGTCGAGAAGGCGGTGCCGGACTCGCTGCTGGAGTGCGTCGTGTACTCGCTCGACATGACCGCGGTACTCGCCGGGACGCGCTATCGCGGTGACTTCGAAGAGCGCCTCAAGGCCGTGATGAAGGTCCTGATCGCGAATCCGAAGTCGATCCTGTTCATCGACGAGATCCACAACATCGTCGGCGCCGGCGCGACCTCGGGCGGCACGATGGACGCCGCGAATATCCTCAAGCCGCCGCTGTCGAACGGCGAGCTCCGCTGCATCGGCTCGACGACGTTCAAGGACTACCGCCAGGCGTTCGAGCGCGACCGCGCGCTGCAGCGCCGGTTCCAGCGCATCGATGTCGGCGAGCCGACCGTGCCCGAGGCGATCGAGATCCTGAAGGGTCTCAAGCCCAAGTACGAAGAGCACCACAACGTGAAGTTCAGCGACGCCGCGATCGAAGCAGCGGTCGAGCTCAGCGCACGTCACATCAACGACTCGCACCTGCCCGACAAGGCGATCGACGTGATCGACGAAGCCGGTGCGAAGGTCCGGCTGATGAAGGCCGCGGACCGCCCCGACGAGATCCGGCCCGACCTGATCGAGCTCGTGGTCTCCAAGATCGCGCGCATCCCGACCCGCTCGGTGTCGTCGCAAGACAAGACCAAGCTCGCGAACATCGAGACCGAGCTCAAGCAGCTGATCTTCGGCCAGGACCCCGCGATCGAAGCGCTGTCGACGACGATCAAGCTGTCACGCGCCGGCCTCGGCAGCCCGAACAAGCCAACCGGCTGCTTCCTGTTCTCGGGCCCGACCGGCGTCGGCAAGACCGAGCTCGCGAAGCAGCTCGCGTCCGTGATGGGCGTCGAGTTCCTCCGGTTCGACATGTCGGAGTACATGGAGAAGCACACGGTGTCGCGCTTGATCGGCGCGCCTCCCGGCTACGTCGGCTTCGATCAGGGCGGCCAGCTCACGGATGCGATCAACAAGCACCCGTACTGCGTCGTGCTGCTCGACGAGATCGAGAAGGCGCACCCCGACATCTACAACATCCTGTTGCAGGTGATGGATCACGCGACGCTGACCGACAACAACGGCCGCAAGAGCGACTTCCGCAACGTCATCTTGATCATGTCGTCGAACGCGGGCTCGCGCGAGATGGCGAACGGCAAGATCGGGTTCGGTGATTCGATCGCGGACAGCAAGGACGGCAAGAAGGCACTCGAGCGCGTGTTCACGCCCGAGTTCCGCAACCGGCTCGACGCGACCGTGATGTTCGGTGCGCTGCCGCGCGAGGTCATCAAGAAGGTCGCGCGCAAGTTCATCTTCGAGCTCGAAGGCCAGCTCCAGGAGAAGAAGGTCGACCTCGAGGTCACCGACGCCGCGCTCGATTGGTTCGTCGACAACGGCTACGACAAGGCGATGGGCGCGCGACCGATGAGCCGGCTCGTCCAGAACACGCTGAAGGCGCCGCTCGCGAACGAGATCCTGTTCGGCAAGCTGACCGCCGGCGGCACCGCGAACGTCGACGTCAAGGACGGCTCGATCGTGATCGACTGCGTCGGCGGCGAGCCTGCGAACTAGCGTAACATCGAGGTAATGCCGTACGAGGTGGACGACGGGACCCCTGCGGGTCCCACGATCGCGACGCGTGCGGATCCGGGCGATGCAACCGCCGATGGTCAGGCCCGAGCCGGGTCCAACCTGTCGACCGTCGACCACTCGAAGTCGAATTCGATCATCCCGACCTGGGGGACCACGACGTACGTCTCGCTTCCCGATCCGGGGTACCAGATCGGCGAGCTGATCGGCCGCGGCGGCATGGGCGAGGTCGTCGTCGCGCAGGATCAGCGGATCGGCCGCGAAGTCGCGGTGAAGCGGATCCGCGCGCAGAAGCCGAGCCACGACGCCGTCGATCGGTTCTTGCGCGAAGCCCGGATCCAGGCGCGCCTCGATCATCCGGCGATCGTGCCGGTCTACGAGCTCGGCACCGACGCCGCGGGGCTGCCGTACTTCACGATGAAGCGGCTCACCGGCGTCACACTCGGCAAGCGGCTCGCCGACAAGGTTCCGATCCAGCCACTGCTGCGCGCGTTCGCCGACGTCTGTCTCGCGATCCAGCTCGCGCACACGCGCGGCGTCGTCCATCGCGATCTCAAGCCGTCGAACATCATGCTCGGCGACTACGGCGAGGTCTACGTGCTCGACTGGGGGGTCGCGCGCGTAGTCTCGGATCGCTCGCGCTCGACACACCCGATGCAAGCGATCGACGTCGAGCCCCGCGACGCGCTCGAGGATGGCACGACGTCCGGCGCGATCCTCGGTACGCCCGGTTACATGCCGCCGGAGCAGATCAAGGGCAGCGAGGTCGGGCCGTCGGCAGACGTCTACGCGCTCGGTGCGATCCTGTTCGAGATCCTCGCGGGCGAGCCGCTGCATCCGCGCGGCGAGGCGGCGCTCGCGACGACGCTCACCCATCCGCAGGAAGCTCCCGCGAAGCGCGCGAGCGATCGCGTGGTCCCGCCGGAGCTCGATGGAGTCTGTTACGACGCGCTCGCCGAGAATCCCGACGCGCGGCCGACCGCACGCGAGCTGGCGACACGGATCCAGAGGTATCTCGACGGTGATCGCGATATCGAACAGCGCCGTGGGCTCGCGGCCCAGCAACTCGAGAGCGCACGCGAGGCGTTGGTCGCCGGTGGGATCGACGCGCACGCGACTGCCGTGCGGCGTGCTGGCCGCGCGCTCGCGCTCGATCCGGAGAACGAGGATGCCGCGGTGCTCGTCGGCAAGCTGATGCTCGAGCCTCCGAAGGAGCTCCCGCCCGAGCTGATCGCGCGTATGGATGCGGATGCGTCCGTGATCAATCGCGAGCGCTCGAAGAAGTCGCTGCTCACGTACGCGAGCGTGATCGCGCTCGCGGCCGTGATGATTCCGTTCATGCAGGTCAAGAACTGGACGCTCCAGCTCGCGTTCCTCGCTTTGATGGTGCTGCTCTGCCTGCTCGCGTACGAGGCGTCGCGGACCGGCCGGATGCGGCTGGTGCCCGCGTTCGTGATCAACCTGCTCGGCGTGGTGCTGTTCAGTCAGATCCTCGGCCCGTTCATCCTGACGCCGATCGTCACGATGGGCGTGTTGCTCGCGTTCACCGCGAGTCCGCGGCTGCTCGCGCGCCCGTTGATCATCTGGGCCTGGTGTGCGCTCGCGATCGGCGTGCCGATCATCCTCGAGGTCACCGGTGTCTTGCCGCGCACGACGTCGTTCGCGAACCGCTCATTCCACACGACGTCGGGCTTCTACGACCTGGGAAATCTGTCCGAGGTCCTGCTGATCGTCGCGGACGTCGCGTTCATGGCGATGATCGTGCGGTTCATGATCGCGGTGAGTCAGCGCCGCGAAGCAGCGCGAAAGATCCTCCAGGTCCAGGCGTGGCACCTCGAGCAGTTGTTGCCGCGTAAGCGGTCGTGGCAGACCAAGCCGAACGACTAGAAGACGCCGCCGAACGCGAGCCCGGTGCCAGTCGTCGCCGGGGCCACGTACAGCGCGTGCTCCGCGTTGCTCGTCGCGTGCGGCGCGATCACGTACACCACGATGCCGGCGGCGATCGCGGCGAGCCCGACGCCACCGATGATCGTGGCGGTGTTGGCGGCGGAGCGCGCGTCGTGGGTGTCCGTGAGGCCCTGCATGTTGCAGGCGTTCGCCATGCCCATGCAGTTGGCGGTGAGCGCGTCGTTGTACTTGCTGCGCGCCGCGAGCGCGAGATAGGTGCTGACGCCAACCGTCGCGACACCGACGCTCGCGATGACCACGCCGGCCACGCGCTGGCCGTGGCCGGGGTTCGGGGCCGGCGCTTCGGGAACGGGCTCCGGAGCGACGACGACCTTGTCGGCGACCTTGTCGACCTTCTCGGTCTTGGTCTTCGGCAGGTCGAGCGTGATCTCGGAGGTCCCGCCGCGCTCCATCGGCACGAGCTTTGATTTGCGGGTGCCGCTGCCGAGCGCGTACTCGATCGATTTCGGGCCCGGATCGACGAGCTGGGGGGCGCCGAGATCGGTGACCGCGACGCCATCGATCGCGACCTGGAGGCCCGCGGTCTCGGCACCGTCGGGGATGTGGATCACCAGGTGCGGCACGTTCGGCTCGAGCTTCGCGATCAGCTCCTCGATCTTCGGCGCGCGGTTGTCCTTCGCGTCGTCGGCGCGCTTCAGCGCATCGCTGTACGCGTGATAGGCCTTGCCGAGCTTGCCCCACTCTTCGTAGCAGCGGCCGATGTTGAGCTCCGTGCCGATCGTCGCATCGGCCTCGAAGCTCTTCTCGAGCTTCGGGCACGCCTCCGCGAACTTCTTTTCGGCCATCAGCTTCTTGCCCTGCTTGAACAGCTCGTCGGCCTTGTCGGCGAATGCCGGAGTCGCGAGCACGAGGACGGTGGCGAGCGCGAGCTTCATGGCATCTCCACGGTGAATACGCCGCTATCGTTGTAGCCGACGTTGAACGGCGGCGCGGCGGTCGCGAGGTCACCCGTCGCGATGTTCGGAAAGCCACCCTGGTGGGTGATCGCGCGGAAGAAGTACGTGTGTCCGGCGACCAGCACGCCTGGCGGCAGGACGAGCGCGGTCGGATCGGTCGACGCGAGATCGATCACGAACGGCGTCGCGATCACGCCCATCGCATCGGTCGTGACCTCGTAGAGGTCGATGCTGATCGCCGTGTTCGTCTGCTTGTCGCTGACGATCGTGACCGGCAGATACTTGGTCGGATCGACCATCACCATCATGTTGTCGGTCGTCAGCGGCGTGCCTGCGAGCGAGATGGTCTCGGGCAGGCCCGCGGGCCAATCGAACACGAGGTTCGATGACGGTGCGGCGAACATTTGTTCGCCCGCGTAGCGGGTCATCGGCGTCATCCCGATCATCACGGTCCGCGCCTCGTACGAGTTGAAGAACGCGAGCTCGTTCCAGCCGAGCGATGCGAACGGATTGCCATAGGACAGGTGGATCGCGGTGTCGGTCATCGCGATGCCGAGGTCGTTCAACGTCGGGCCGTTGACGTTGCCACGCGAAAACCCGGGCGCCGCGACCACGGCGACCCCCATCGCGAGGCCCGCGACCGCGGGACGCACGGCCGTGTAGCGCGTCGCGAGCACGCTCGGCATCAGCGTCGCGTCGAGCTGCTTGTCGACCGCGGTGTCGTCGAGCGTGCCGGTCAGCGTGTCGTCGCCGGTCTGGGCGAGGCTGGTCTGGAACACGCCGTCGAGCGGGTTGCCGGCGACGCCGAGGCCGCCGGGGCGGCGGCGATAGACCAGCACCGTATCGGCCGGTGTCAGCTTCGCGAGCGGCCCGCCGATCGGCGTCGACATCGTGTAGTCGACGGCTTGCGTGAGCGTCGCGACCATCGGCGGATCGGCGAGGCCTTGCGCCGACCACGCGCCGACCGTGTAGAGCGTGAACGACTCGGCCCCCGCGGTCGTCGCGACGCCGATGTTCAGCGTCAGCGTCGCGGGTACCGGCGCCGGCGTCGGGTTCGGATGCTCGAGCGCCGTCGCCACCATGTGGAGGTCTCGCGTCGGGAACGACCACAGGTACCGCTCGCCGTCGACCTTGATGTCGACGAGCGGATTGCCGGTGGGAACGTCGCCATCCCACTGACCCGCCGCGGTCGCGGTCGCGGCCACGCTGCGATAGCTGCCGGCACCGTCGGAGACCAGGAACGATATGGTCGCATTGCTCGCGGGCGCATCGACGACGGTCGCACCGATCGACTCGTGCGTGATCGTGACATGCGCGCCCGGCCCCGCTGCGTCGATGTTCGGTCCGCTCGTCGTCTCGAGCCCGAGGATCTGCGCGCAACCCGTAAGCGTGAAGAGGAGTGCGTACTTCATGGTGCGCTGACCGTGAACACCCCGGCGTCGAGGTAACCGACCGAGTAGGGCAGGTTGCGGGTCCAAAAGTTACCTTCGCTGAACGACGGATAGCCGCCTTTGATCGCGTGACCGCGGATGAAGTAGGTCTTGCCGGCGACGAACACGTCGTTCGGGATCGTGACCATCGCCTGATCGCTGACCGCGACGTACGCGACGTGGGTCTCGAGCGCCGTCATCGCCGCGTTCTCGCGCAGCTCGTAGATGTTGAACTGATAGAACAGCGCATCGGTCTTGTCGGCCAGGATCGCGAGCTGGACTGACTTCGTCGGATCGAGCGCCACGTTCTGGCCATCGGTCGCGAGCGGCATCGAGTTGATCGACACGACGATCGGCAGCGCGGCCGGTGTGTCGATCGTCAGCCCGGGCGCGACCTCCGCGATCTCGTTGAGACCGCAATAGAACGTTCCGACGAGGTTGCCGAGCGAGGGCACCGCAAACGTGCGGCGCTTGGTCGTGCCGAGCGTGAACACCGACTTCCAGCCCTTCGCGGCGAACGGGTTGCCAAACGGCGCAGCGATCGCGCCGGTATCCGTCAGCAGGATGCCGGCCGCGTTCAGCTGCGGACCGGTGCCGTTCGCGATCTCCCAGCCGGGCGCCGCGTTGACCGACCAGCTCATCGCGAGCGTCTGGCCTTTCGGTGTCGGCATCGCGAGCCGCTGGTCGATATTCGTCGGCGACACGTGGACATCGAGCGGCGCGGCGGTCACCGCAGTCATCGTCGCGGTCAGCGTGTTCGCGCCCGTCGTGCTCTGAGCGAACGGCGTGAACTCGGCCGCGCCGGTGAGCTGGTTGCCGACGTAGCGCAGCCCGACGATCTCGTCGGCCGCGGTGATCTGCGCGAGCGGGCGTCCGGAGATCGAGCCCCACGTCGCCGGCGTGTACGGCACCGCGATCGGGCCGATCGTCTGCGCGCCGACGGTGTAGTCGGTGCCGCCCGCGAAACCGTGGTTCGCCCAGCCGCCGACGTTGTAGAGCTGGATGCCCTCGTTCGCCGCGCTCGGTGACGGCAGGTTCAGCGTCACCGTCAAGGATCCCGTCGCCGGCGCCGCGACGTCGTCGATGTGGCCATAGATGCCGTACAGCACCTTCAAGTTGCGCTGCTGGACCGAGTACAGCCGGCGGAATAGGTCCGGCAGATCGAGCCCGAGGTTGATCTCCACGGGAGGCTTTCCGTCGGGAATGGCGGCGGACCACAGATCGCCGGTGGCGGTCGCCTTGACTCGCTTGACCCCCGCGGCGGTCGAGCCGTCGGCGACGAGGAAGTTGGCAGCCAGGCTCGTGACGTCGTAGGGCGTGCGCGCGGCGGTCGGGCCGATGCTGATCAGCTGCATCTCGACCGAGACGTCGCTCGGCGGGACGCTGCCATCCGTATCGCTGCCTCCGCCGGTGGTCTCGTGCAGCCCGAACAGCTGCGCGCAGCCTGCGCACGGGAATGAGGCAGCCAACGCGGCGGCCAGCGTGGCCCCAAATGCCCTCATCGACAAAAATCGTAACACCGCCAGCGACGGCGCGCGCGCCTACTTATCGTCGGAGCGGCCGTGGTCGCCCTTGTCAGGCCTCTCGGGCCTCTCGGGCCTCTCGGGCCTCTCGGGCCTCTCGGGCCTCTCGGCTCTGTCACTACGCTTGAGTCGGACCGACGCCTTCACGTCAGGCTCGCTACCGATCAAGCGCTCGCTGTTCGGGATGAACCGGACTTCGGTCTTGATCTCGAACGACAGCGTCGTGAGGATCTTCGCGATCTCGTCGGTCAGGTTCAGGTTCGAGAGAAACTCGCGGGTCTGGAGCGCGATGATCTCCCAGACCTTGTCCTTCGCGTCGCTCGTCGCACTCGCGGCGTAACCGACGACGTCGGGCAGGTTCTCGCGTGCGATCCGGCGGATGCCCTCTTCGGTCTGGAACACCGCGCCCATGCCGGCTGCGAACGTCTTCTTGACCAGCTCGGGGACCAGATGCTCGAGGCGCTGGCGGATCGACTCGGTGAGCTTGTCGTCCGGAGAATCGCGCAGCGGCGGCGGCACGGTGCCCGCCCGGATGCGTTCCGTCAGCTTTTCGGCGAGCTTGTCGTCGGCTGCGTCACGTTTGGGCTCGTCGTCGGTCGCCATATGGTGTGGGTAGCACAGATGGTATTGTTTCGGGATGGTGGAGCCTGCGAGGGAGACGAAGAAGGACGGCGATCCGCCGCCTCCTGAGTCTCACGCAGTCGTCCAGCCGCCTCAGGCCGGCATCGATTCGATCCACCGGATCGCGCACGAGTCGCGGCGCTACAGAGTCGAAGAAGAGTCACGTCCGGCGCCGATGCGGGTCCGTAGCGTGCGCGCGTACTGGGCGACGTGGCGGGTGATCTGGAGCTACCTGTGGCTGCGGTTCCGCGCGCGGTTTCACTCCGATGCGTGGGTCGAGCACCATCTCCGGACGACACACCTGCGCAACGCGCGCCGGATCGAGCGCACGATCATCGAGCTCCAGGGACTGTTCATCAAGGTCGGACAGCTGATCTCGATCATGACGAACTTCTTGCCGGAGGACTTTCGCAAGCAGCTCGAAGGCCTCCAGGACGCGGTGCCGCCGCGGCCGTACAAGGACATCGAGTCGCGGTTCGTCGCCGAGCTCGGCAAGACGCCCGACGAGCTGTTCCAGAGCTTCGAGCGCCGGCCCATCGCGTCGGCGTCGATCGGTCAGGTCCATCTCGCGCGCCTGCACGACGGGTCGAAGGTCGCGGTCAAGGTCCAGTATCCCGACATCGACGAGATCGTCCGCCGCGACCTCAACACGCTGCGCCGGATCTTCGGGATCGTCGAGTGGTTCATCCCGTATCAGGGGCTCGAGGATCTGTATCGCGAGATCCGCTCGATCGTGCTCGAGGAGCTCGACTACTGCGGAGAAGCCGAAAATTCTGCGCGGATCGCCGCGAACTTCGAAGGCCGCACCGACGTCGCGTTTCCGCGCGTCGTCAAGGAGCTGTCGACCGCGCGCGTGCTCGTCACGCACTTCGAGGCCGGCGTGAAGATCACCGACAAGATCGGCACGAAGCACCTCGGGCTCGAGCGCGGCCAGCTCGCGCGCCAGGTCGTCGAGATCTACTGCCAGCAGATCTTCACCGACGGCATCTATCACGCCGATCCGCACCCGGGAAACCTGCTCGTCCGTCCGCTCGAGGGCGGTGGTCCGCCGCAGATCGTGTTCCTCGACTTCGGTGCGGTCGCCGAGATTCCTGCGGCGGTCCGCGCCGGCATCGCCGAATTGATCCAGGGCGCGCTGACCCGCGATACCCGGCGGATCGTCGCATCGATGAAGCAGATGGGCTTCGTCGCGCGCGGGGCGAACGAGCAGGTGTTCGAGCAGGTCATCGAGTATTTCCACGAGCGGTTCCAGGAGAACATCCACCTCGACTCGCTCAACTTGAAGGACATCAAGTTCGATCCGCAGAAGGGCCTCGAGAGCGTCGCGGATCTCCGCAAGATGGACATCTCGCTGCGCGAGCTCAGCGAGAACTTCCACATCCCGAAAGAGATCATCGTCCTCGAGCGCACGCTGCT
>JBDUAS010000516.1:0-3133 GCA_040004535.1 Deltaproteobacteria bacterium | reverse complement strand
CCGCCAGTGCCGCGCTCCGTCAGCTACGCGAGGGCATCTGGGTCCTCGAAGCGCCTACAGATAATTAGGCGCTCAGTCGCGCAACGGCAGCGCGTCGAGCTTCTTGAGCTCCGCGAGCATCACATCTACCTCCGCCACAACGTCCACCGGGCTCTGGGCGCTGCTGTATCGATCGGTGGCGACATCGAAGATACCCGAGACGCGATCAATCTCGGTCTTTTGCATCACTCGTACGTCAGTGCAGAACTTCAACTGGCGGTTCAGGTAGGTGCTCTCGATGAGGCGTTGCGCTGGTGGATGTACCCATAGCGATGCCGGAGGCTCGTCGGAGTGTCCCGCGGTAATCCACTTGTGATAGTCGCGCGCCTTTCCAGATAGATCTTCTTCAAGCCATCGGCACTGGGCCTCGATCGAGTGCCGAAGCTCCGATTCCCGCTTGTTGCAGGCGAACGCACCGACCGACAACACGACCGACAAGCAGAGCGCGCCCCTCATGATGCCACCTTTATCATGCGTGGCGGCGCGTATGAATAGTCGAGCATGAAGGTCTCCGGAGGTGTGAGCCAGACCTGCTTCTGTGTCTCGAGCACAACATCGGCGAACTCGGGCTCGACGTAGTTCAGCATCAGATCGGGACCAAGCGGCTTTTCGTGGTTCGTCTGCTGTCCGTTCGGGGTCTCCCACGTGCCGTCTTCCTCGAGCGAAAGTTGGTTCGCGCCCGAGTCGTAGGCGCTACTACGCGAGATTCCGACCTGCGCGTCGTGATTCTGCCGTTCCAGTGAAGCCGAGAATGCTCGATCGACATAGATGAGCCGTTTCCCTGCGCCTTTGGTGATCAGCCACGCGACGCGCGTTTCCAGCTCCACGCGAGCATTATCGTGCCGCGGGTCCCATGCGGTGTGACGGCCGATTTTCGCCGCATGGCTATGAACGTAACGATCTACCGCCGCGCGGAATTTCGTCTCGTACAACGAGGTTTGGTGGAACTTAGGAGCCGATCAGAAACAACTTGATCACGACTCGCGCCGTCGTCGCGGAGCGATCGTGTAGTTCCACTCGCCGTGAAACGTGTCTTTGATCAGATTGACCTCGGCGAGTTCTTCGTCGGTGACCTCGACTCCCTTCGGAAACGCGCGTTCGTCGAGCTTGGCTCTGACGCGAAGCCCAGCGGTAGTGCGCGTCGCGCCGATCAGCTGCACGATGGTTTCGTGGTCGACAAGCGGACGGCCGCGCCAGTTCTCGGTGATGTGGCAGAACATGCGGTGCTCGATCTTGTTCCACTTCGACGTGCCCGGCGGAAAATGCGAGACGCCGATCGTCAGTCCGGTTCGATCGGCAAACGCTTGCAGCTCCGTCTTGAAGACCCGGGAGCGGTACGCGTTGCTGCCACCCGCATCTGCGGTGATCAACAGTTCGGTCGCCTTCTCGTAGGCCTTGCGGCCCATTTGCGACCACCAGCGAGCGATCGATGCGACAGCAAACTCTGGCGTGTCGTGATCGATACCGACGTTGACCCAGCCCTCGTTGCGGGCAAGGTCGTAGACTCCGTACGGGATCACCTTGCCAAGATCCTTGTCGATGAAGTCGTGAACGCGGACGGGAACCGGTTCGCTCATCGGTTGCCACTCGCGACCCTTGTTCGCGAAATCTCCGACGAGTTCCTTCTTCTTTGTGTCCACCGAGATCACCGGCGCGTTCCGCGTCTGGTACGCCTCGACGCGATCATTGATGAACTCGAACTGCGCGTTTCGATCGGGGTGCTCGGTGCCTTCGCGCGTCTTCTGCACGGCCTGAAGTCGGTACCCCATCAGGAACAACAGCTCGCCGACCTTCTGCGGACTGATCGGTGTGCCACGCTCCGTGAGCTCGGCGGCAAGCTTGCGCGTGCTCTTCGTCGTCCAGCGCAACGGCGACTCGGGATCGCCGCGCGTCACCGGCTCCACCAGCGACTCCAGATCGGTGATCAAGCCAGGATTGAGCTCTTCGAGCCGAGGACGACCACCCCCTGGGCGGCGTACCTGAACCACAGCGGCGTTCTCGACGCCGCTGCGCAACTCGTCTCGTCCTGCGCGAATCGTCGTCCGCGACATCCCAGTCGCGCGCTCGACGATCGCGATCCCACCTTCACCCAGCGAGTCGGCCTCGATCCCCGCCCAGCACCGACGCATCCGCTCGTCCATCAACGGCAAGAGCGCTTCGTACTTGTCGCGAACCACGTCTTCGGTCGTCACCACCACCGTAGATCACGCGGCCTCGCCCCAAGTCCATAGCCATCCACCACTCACGTCTGGTGGTCAGGTTGTTTCCGCACGGCTCCTTAGGATTCAGCGAATCGTACAGAGCCTGCAACTCGGTATCGTTCGTGACGCCAGGAGCGGTCCTCATCAGATCGTCGAACTTTTGATCCAGCGCGCCCTCGAGATAGTTGATGTAGCCGGTCGCTGCGGTCTGTTGCTCGGTGACGCCCGAGTCCGAAAGCGCATCTGCAACATGCGGTTTGGCAGCGCCTTTCGCCGCATTGACCGTCGCGCCAATCACCTTCTTTATGCCGGAAATCGTTGCAGGCATCTGTGGAGGCGGCGCCGCGATGGAAATGAGGGCGCGCATTTTTTGGACGTCGATCTCAGCCGCCACGGTTTCGGCTGCTGCCATAGCCCCACGTCCCAGCGCGCCCGCGACTCCTCGGACGCCTGCACTGACAAGAAGGCTCAGACCGTCGGTGAGGACTGCGGCGACCACATCCAGGAGAACTCCCGCATACCAAGGAAGCTCGTCAGGCTTCTTGATCAACTCCTGAACCTTGATCAGCTGTAGGGCGCCCTGGCAATTCGAACGAACTTCGAGAACCCGAACGTTGAAAAGGTCGACGAACGCTCTGCGCTGATCCGCATCCATCACACAGCCCGGGCGCGAAGTGTTCCCTTTGCAAGTTCCCAGCTCGGCCGTATCAGCGGCCGGAATTCCGGTAGGGTGTGCAGGATCGAAGCTCGACGATTTCGGCTTCGCGGCTTGCGCATTCGAAGGTGCTTGCGTCGTCGTTGCAGACTGTGCCGTTTGTTGATTCCCCATAATGACCTCCTAGCTCACGCAAGTTTTCCGATCGCCTCGTACTCGAGCTGCGCGGCGTGGCGCA
>JBDUAS010000247.1:0-10551 GCA_040004535.1 Deltaproteobacteria bacterium | reverse complement strand
GAACGCGAGCACGATGAACCAGCGGCTGAACTTCCACAGCGTGCGGTGGGTGACGAGGCCGACCAGCGCGAGGAAGTAGATCAGGAGCGGCATCTCGAAGATCGCGCCGAACGCGAGCATCGAATCGCGTGTGATGTCGAGATACTCCGACATACTCAACATCGACGACAGCGTCTCGCTGTTGTAGCCGAGGAAGAACTTCTGCAGCGTCGGCATCGCGAAGTAGAAGCAGAACAGCGCGCCACACACGAAGAACACCGCGCTGAAGATCGCGAACGACACCGTGTAACGGCGCTCGCGCTTGTAGAGTCCGGGCGCGATGAACTTCCACAGCTGATAGAAGATCAGCGGCGACGCGACGAAGACGCCTGCCCAGAGGCCGATCGACATGTCCACCCAGAACGGCTGGGTGAGCCCCGTGAAGATCATCTTCTGGAAGCCCCAGTTGTCGGTGCCGGCGAGCCCGTGGCCGGTGCACATCCACTTGTCGCCCGCGCCTTGCGCGAGAACGATGTTCGAGATCGTCGTCGGGATCGTGATGCCGAACGCCTTGTGCCAGAGCTCCTGGTAGTTCGTGTTGCAGTGCGCGTAGAGGATCCTGAACACCGGCGAGGTCAGCCACGCGAAGATGCTCTCGGCGAAGTACCAGCACACGAGGAACGCGGCGACGAACGCGATCGCGGCGTTGCGTAGCCGGTCGCGCAGCTCCACGAGATGCGAGAGGAACGGCATCCGCCCGCCCTCGAGCTCCTTCTCGTCCTTGACGTCGTCGTCGTCAGCCATGCTTCAGCTTCGTATCGTCGCCCGTGGGCTCGGCTCCAACTTGGCCACGTGCCGCCGTGTCGCCGGCCGGCTTCTTGATCAGCGCGGCGAGCTCGTTCGCCTCGAGCGTGCCCTTCAGGTGAAAGCTCTCGGAATCGGGCTCGCCGACCAGGGCCGGCATGCGCGGTGAGGCGGGCTCCGCGGGTTCCTTCACCGCGTGCGGCTCGTGCGCGGCCGCGGCCTGGTTGATCGCTTGGGCGGCAACGTCGGGCGCCTTCGCCGCATCCGGGGCATCGGGCTTGGCCTCGGCCGCCGCGAGCTCGGCGGGGTTGTCGCCCAGGATCTTGTTCTCGACCTCGGTGCCCGCCTCGGAGGCGGCCTCGACGATGACCTTCTTCTTGATCGGCCGCGGCGCGATCTCGTCGCCTCGCAGCGCACTCTTCAAGTCGCGGATCGCCCCGCCAATATGCTCGTCATTCTCGATGGTTTGCTGGAGCACCCGCGACTGCTTCTTGAGGTCGCGAATGCCCTTCGAGATCTGTTTGGTGACCTCGGGAAGCTTGTCGGGCCCCAGAAACAGGAGCGCGACGATCAAGATCACGAGGATCTCGCTGCCTCCGATGCCAAACACTCACGAACGATAGCACTTTCAGAACTCGCGGGAGGTCTGCCCGAAGTCCGTTGGCGAGGTGCCAGGTTGCCCCGAGGTCTCCGTCGGAGCGGTGCCTGCGCGAAACCACAGCTCGAGGCCTCCCGTGTGCGCGGGCGCGAGCAGGCCGGTCTCGCGGTCGATCGTCGCACGCTCCATTCCCGTAGGTGGTTCACCGGGCATCGCGATGCGCGGGCGGTCGCCCTCCGCCGCTCGGATCGCGCGCAGCCACAAGGGGAGCGCGGCGTGCGCGCCATCGCCTTCGCTACCGAGCTTCGTGATCGGATCGTCGAAGCCGATCCACACAGCGCCGAGCTCGCGGCCGGTGAAGCCGACGAACCATGCATCGGTGTTCGAGTTCGTCGTGCCGGTCTTGCCCGCGGCCGGGCGGCCGAGCGTCGCGCCGGCAGCAGCCGCGGTGCCGCGCTGGACGACCGCGGTCATCATGTCGAGCAGCTGGAACGCGATCTTCGGATCGAGCAACTGACCGCCGCCAGCACTGACGCGCTCCGCGGGATCATCGCCGGCCGTCGCGGCGAGGCGATCGAAGCGACGCGCCTGATCGAGCGTCGGATCTTCGGGGACCGCGACGTCGAACAACTCTCGAGGGCCGCGCCGGATCCGTAGGGCGAGCTGCGGCTTCACCGCCCAGCCGCGGCGCGCGATGATCGCGAACGCGCGAGCGAGCTCGATCGGCTTCACGCACGATGCGCCGAGCGCGAGCGGGCGGACCTCTTCGAGCTTGCTCGTGATGCCGAGCTTCTTCGCGAGCGCGACGATCGCTTGCGCGCCGACACGATCGAACACGTCGATCGCGGGCGCGTTGAGCGAGGATGCGAACGCATCTTCGACGAGCACGACGCCGCGGAACTTGCCGCCCGAGTGCGGCTTCCAGTGCGTGTTGGTCGTCTCGTCGTACTCGGCGATCGGCGCGTCGCGCAGCGCGGTGCCCGGCGTGATCGCGCCACGGTCGAGCGCCGCTCCGTACACGATCGGCTTGAACGCCGAGCCCGGCTGGCGACAGCTCTGGGTCATCCGATCGAACTCGTCGGCCTTGCCGTGCGCGCCCCACAGCGTGCCGCCGACGAGCGCTTCGACGTAACCGGTCGTGTGATCCCAGAGCAACGCGCCGATCTGCGGATCGATCGGATTGCCGCGCGGATCTTTGCCGGCCCAATGCGGCGCGTGCGCCACGACATCGCGCGCGAGCTCGGTGCCGAGCGCGGGCAGGGCCGCGGTCTCGACGACGAGGCCACCGCGCGCGAGCTCGTCGGGCATCTTGCCCTTCACGAGCTTGCGAACCTGCTCGGTGTACCAGGGCACGATCGTGCCGTACGCGGCGCGCGCGCGTGCCAACCCGATCGGTTGCGCTGCGGCGCGTGCGCGGGTCGGTTCGTCGATCAGGTGAGCGCGCAGCATGCGGGCGAGCACCTCGTCGCGGCGTGCCTTCGCGGCGGCGAGGTGGTGAAACGGATCGAGCCGGCCCGGCGCCTGGATCAGGCCCGCGAGCAGCGCGGACTCGGCGAGATCGAGCGCGCCGACATCTTTCGCGAAGTACGCGCGCGCGGCGGCGGCCATGCCGTACGCGCCCTCGCCGAGGAACACGAAGTCGAGATAGGTCTCGAGCACGTCGCGCTTGGTCCAGCGCTTCTCGATCGCGCGCGCGAGCAGCGCCTCGCGCACCTTGCGGCGCAGGTTGCGCGCGGTGCCGATCTCGGCCGGTAAGAGATTGCGCGCGACTTGCTGCGTGATCGTCGACGCGCCTTCGACGACACGGCCGGCCTGGTAGTTGATCTTCGCGGCGCGGATGATCGCGGGGTAGTCGACGCCGTGATGGTCGTAGAACCGGACGTCCTCGGCGGCGAGCACGGCTTGCACGAGCTGGACGGGAACCTCGTCGAGCGGCAACAGCGTGCGATGCCCGAACACCGCGCCGTCGCGGAACGGCAGCTCGGCGAGGTGGGTGCCGTCAGCGGCGACGATCAGCGTGGTCTGATGCGCCTGCGCGCGCCAAGCGTCGAGATCCGGTACCTCGGGCAAATCGCGCGCCCACCGGCGCAGCGTGATCGCGACGATCAGTCCGGCGCCGATCGGCGCGGCGATCACGAGCCAGATCAGCGCGAGCACGGGGAGCCGCCACCACCAACCCCCTTCGCGGCGGTTGGCGATGCGGACCGGGGTCACGACGCCTCGCCCAGCGACAGCGTCATCTGGTGAGGTGGACCGAGCACGCGTGCGCGCTTGCCGAGCACGGCGACGATCGTCTCGGCGCACGCGCCGGTCACGAAGATATCCTTCGCGCGGGTCTGCTCGATCCACGCGAGCAGGTGCACGCGACCCGCCGCGAACGGCCACGCGAAGCCCGCGGCGAACCCGGCATGACCATCGAGCACGCGGCCCGACACGAGCGCGCTCGTCGACTTCGGCGGCAGCGCGGCGCGATCACTCGCGACCCGCAGCAGCAGGCGCGGATCTTTTCCAGGCGCCCGAAGCTCGGGGAGCGTCTCGAGGTTCTCGAGCCGTTGCGCCGCGTCGCGGAGTGCTCGCGAGCCCGCGAGCGGCAACTGGTCGCCGAGCTTCGCGGCGATCTCGAGACCATCGAGCACCGAATCGACGACCGCGACGGGTGTGTGTCCCGTCGCGAGCTGCGCTTTCGCCCACGCGAGGAGCTCGCCCGCGATGTCGTCCGTGGTCGCGAACACGTGGTGCGGCTCGCCGAACGGTGCGGCGACGACGACCGCATCGCTCGTCCTCACTTCCGCGGCATCGCGATCCGCGGTCGTGCGCACGGGCCCCGCATACAGCACCGTCCGCCCGCGCGAGTCGACGTGCAGCGCGGCCGCGCCTAGCCCGCGCCCCGACGGGATCAATTCGAGTCGCAGCGTCCCGAGCGTGAAAGGCCTGCGCCACGGCACGGCGAGGTGACCCGCGCCCGCTCCACCGCCCGTGCGTGGCGCGACGAGCGCGAGCGTGATCGGCGTGGCGATCAGCTGGCCGTGCTCCGCCGCCGTGACGCGATCCGCGGCCGACACGAAGCAGACATCGCGGCGCCGCCGCGCGTCGCACCAGATCGGGGTCCCCGTGAGATGGATCCCGTCGCGCCAGGTAACCGGCGCCTGCGAGCGTGCAGGGGGACGAGAGGCCACGGCTCACCGTGACATATTGGGGACTTACGAGCAAAAATCCGTACGTCGTTGATCACATGGGGATCACATGGATCACATGGGGACGGTAACCACGTAGTCAACTTACGGCGTCGAGACCCCTGAAATCACGAGGTCGAAGAGGGACGGTTACAACTTTAGCGCTCGCGATCGGCGTGGCTCGCTGAACGAATACGCGGCTGCGAACGCGCGGCGCCCTCGAGTCGCTAAAGTTGTAACCGTCCCTTTTCGGTCGAGTAAAATCGCTGGTCTACACGCCGCAAGTTGACTACTTGGTTACCGTCCCCTAGCCACGGCCTAGCCACGGACGGCGCGGTTGCGACCGCCGTGCTTCGCGGCGTAGAGCGCCTTGTCGGCGCGCTCGATGATCGATTTGGGCTCGTCGCCCTTGTGCCACGCGACGACGCCGAAGCTCGCGGTGAACCGCAGCTTGGCGGCGTGATCGATCGTCCAGTCGGTGGTCTCGAGCTCGTCGACCAGCGCCTTCGCCTTCGCGAACGCGGCGCGCGCGGATGCTTTCGGCAGCAGCACCGCGAACTCTTCGCCGCCCCAACGCGCGATCAAGTCGTCGCGCCGTACGCGATCGCGCAAGAACGTGACGAGCGACTGCAGCACGCGATCGCCGACGGGATGGCCGTGCGTGTCGTTGATCACCTTGAAGTGATCGATGTCGGCGAGGATCAGCGCGAAGCCCGTGCCGTTGGCGCCGGCGAGCGTGCAGTGGCGCGCGAGCTCGTCGTCGAACGCGCCTCGGTTCGCCGCGCCGGTCAGCGCGTCGACGCGTGCAGCGTGGTTCGCGTTCTCGACCTTCACGCGGAGCGTTTCGATCTCGGCGCGCAGCGCTTCGGTCAGCTGCGAGTCGCTGCGCTTGCGATGCTCGACCGCGGTGCGCAGGGACTGGACCTCGCTCGTGATCGCCGCGCGCACGCGCTGGAGATCGGCGAGCCGGGTCGCAGCTTCGAACCGCATGCCGCTCTCCAGGATCTGCTTGTGATAGGCGGCCGCACCGATCGTGATGCCGGCGAGCCCGTCGGTCAGGACCTGGATGATCCGGTGGAGCTCGGCATCGCGGCGCGCGAGGTGCTCGCGCTCGGCCGCCGCGAACTCGAGCGCCTCGGCGCGAGCGCTCGTGACGTGGTCCGCGACGCGCGCGGTATCGTCGCCGCCGCTCAGCCGGCCGCGCAGCACGGTCAGCGTCTCGCGCAGTGCGGGAGCGCCGATCTCGTCGAGATCGAGGACCAGCGCGCTCACGCAGTCGAGCATCGCGATCGCCGCGTCTTCGAGCACTTGCACGCGCGTGCGCGAGCCTTCGAGCTCGACCGAGAGCGCTCCTCGCTCCCGACGTTCGCGCAAACCCGCTATCAGACTCACGGATCGAGAATCGGCCGCGACGGTGCCGCGTTCAGGCCGCGTATGGGCAACGTACCCATCGCCGCAGACCCCTTACTGCGATTTACGGTCGATTTCGGGTCCGCTCGTTCGTCGTAAGGGTATGGAGCTCGCGATCGCAATCCTGGCAGTTGTCGTGCCCTTGGCGGTCGCCGCGAACCTCGTGGCGCTGCGCCGCTACTCGAGCGCCGGGCCGGGCAGTCCGCCCTTGATCAGCGCGTCTTCGAGCTCCTCGATCACCGCCAGCAATGCGTCGCGTTGCGCATCATCGAGGTCGAACACGATGCCCATGCCGGGAGGCTCTTCATCGGCGGCGAGGATCGTGTGAGACACCTTGCCGACGAGCGACAGCGGGTTCGGCTTGCCCGGCACGGACACCAGCATGTGGACCTGGGACGTCTCCGGCAGCGGCTTGTCCGTGAACAGGAACAGGCCTTCTTCGTTGATGTCCTTCGTGAACGTGTTCGCGGGCCCCTCGACGGCGCCATACGTCACGGACAGCCGGATCGGCAACCGGCGCTTCTCGCGTAGGTTGAGCAGGCCACCGCGCACGAACCCGTTGAGGTAGTTGATCTTCTCGCGCTCTGCGGCACCGAGCGCGACGGTCACGCCGTTCGGGTCCTCTCGAGTCCCGACGACGGTGCCGCGCAACGTGACGAGCCAGCCGCCGACGTCGAGGTCGATGCGCAGGGTCGCGCCGTTGTCGATCGGCTCGTCCGTCGGGACAAAGACCGTCCAATCGCGTGGATCGAAGATCTTGATCCACTCCGAATGGCTGCCGAGCTTCAGCTCGAGCCGTACCGCTCCCACGGCGGCATCGTACCGCAGGGCTTACTGGATCGCGAGATGCAGCGCGAGCGGCTTGCCGGCGCGGAGGACCTGGATCGTCGCAGACTTGATCGACCCGGCGCGCGAGTAGAGGGTCGCCGCGTCATCGAGCGAGCGCAGCGGCTGATTATTGATCGTGGTGATCGTGTCGCCGGCTTGGAGCCCGGCCTTCGCGAACAGCGAGTCCGGCGCGACCGCGTCGAGGTGCGCGCCGTCCGCGCTGAACGAGCCCCGCACCGCATTCGCGAGCGTGCTGAAGTTACCGAGTGCGGCGGTGACGTCGGCCTTCGCGATGATCGTCGCACCGTCGGCGGCCGGGGGTGTGGGCGAGGCGGTCGCTGGCACCGCGGCACCCGCCGGCGTTCCAGCCGCCGAGACCGAGGCGATCTTCTGATCCTTGGCCTTCGGATTCTTGTTGGCTTTCGTCGCCTTCGCCGGCGTCTTCACGGCGGGCGCCTTGGTCGTGGTAGCGGGAGCCGAGTCCGTGAGCAGCGCAACGATCGCGGCCGTCTCCGGATCGACCGGCGCGGTCGGCGTGGTCGACCACGCCGCGCTCGACGAATTATCGATCGGACCCACCGGCTCCGCCGAACGTGCGGCGACGGGCTCCGCGACCGGCGCTGCCGCTGCAACGATCGGCGTCGACGGAGTGGTCGTCGCGGGCGTGGTCGTGGTCGTGGACGGCGTCGTAGACGTAGAGGTGGAGCTGGTCGCCACCGTGGTCGGAATCGTCGACCCCGGAATCGCCGCACTCACGATGACCTTCGCCGGCGTTCCCGGCGCTTCCGCGCTCCGAACGCTATCGGTGGCGCCGCCCGACGGTGCTACCGCAGTCCGCACGCCGCCTTCACCGGCCGTGATCGGCGCGGCGGTCGCTGACGGCGCAGGCGTGGCCGGCGCTTCCGCCGTGCGCACACCATCGTCGCCATACGGATCCATCGGCGCAGCGGCCGCATACGGATCCTCCGGATCCGCGCTCGCCGTTTTCGCCACCGCCGGCTTCTGCGCACCATGACGGCCATTGCCGCGCCAGCTCGGGTCCGGGCCCGCCAGCACGATCTGCTGGCCACCCTCCGCGGTCAGGGTGACCGAATCCTCGTCGATGTCGGTGACCGTGAACCCGTCGATCTGCTTGCCGATATCGACCAGCACGTGCGTGCCCTTCGCTTTGTCGAACATCAGCGCCTGCTGCGTATCCTGGAGCACGCGCACCACCCGGAGCGGGAGCTTCTTCGCCGCCGGCGCAGCGGCCGGTGTTGCCGCGGGAGCCGGCGCCGGCGGAGGCGTGGCCTCGTCGGCAAAAGCGGCAGATCCCAGCACGAGCACCGACGCGAGTGACAACGCGAAACGCATGCGCGCGTTGATTGCAAACGCGGATCCGGCGCAATTTCTTGGCAACCGCCCGTAACTGCTAGGCGAATGTTACGAGGCGTGGCCAGTTATTCACAGCCTGCCGCCAGAACTGACGCGAAGACGCTTACGACGGCTTCTTATCGGAGGACTTGCTGCCGTCGACGTCCGAGAGATCCAGATCCTCGAGCTCCTTGAGATCCTCGGCCGACAGCGACGGTCCCGTCGGGCCGGACTTGTCGTCGCTCTTGTGCGAGACGTCCGCTCCGACACCCGCCGCCCCCGCAGCACCTGCCTGCAGCTGCTTCGCGTTGTCGCCCTTTGGCGCCTCGAGCAAGCCCATCTTCGACTTGAGCTCCGCGAGCGCATCGTCATCCGACCCACCAGGGCCGGCCTCGAGCGCCATGAACTTCGACTCCAGCGTATCGCCCGACAGCTCGCCGGCGAGCTCGGCGCCGGCTTCAGCCTCCGCTTCCATGAGCTGGATCCGCTCGGCCATGCGATCGAACGTGTCGAACGCGCTGGTGTCGCCGAGGCCCTGCATCGTGTTCGCGATCTGCTGCTGCGCCTCCGCGCGCTTCTTGCGCGCGATCAGGATGTTCTTCTTGCGCTTCGCTTCCTCGATCTTGTTGTTCAGGAGGCGGAGCGCGTCCTTCAGCTTCTCGACCGCCTGCTTTTGCGAGATCCACTGCTGCTGGAACTGGGTCGCGATCGTCTCGTGCTCCTGCTTGCGCCCGAGCGCCTGGCGAGCGAGGTTGTCGTCGCCCGCGCGCACCGCGACCATCGCCTTGCGCTCCCACTCCTTCGACTTATCGGTCTCCGCCGTGTACTGCTTCTGGAGCTTCTTCTCGTCGGCGATCGCGATCGCGACGGCCTTCTTTGCCTCGACGAGTTGCTGTTGCATCTCGAGGAGGACTTGCGACAGCATCTTCTCCGGATCCTCCGCTTTCGTGATGAGGTCGTTGAGGTTCGACTTGATCAGCGTGCCGAGTCTGGAAAAGATGCCCATGGCTTACTTCGAGCCTACGAGATCAATGGAGTACCCGCAACGATGACCGCCCCCGAGTTACCCGACGCCCGGCCACGCCATGTGGGCATCATCATGGACGGCAACGGTCGGTGGGCGCAGCTCCGTGGCGAGCCGCGGTTGGCGGGCCACCGCGCCGGCGCGGAGAGCGTTCGCGACATCACGCGCGCGTCGCGCGAGATCGGGCTCGAAGCGCTGACCTTGTATGCGTTCTCGTCGCAGAACTGGGCACGCCCGCCCGACGAAGTGGCCGGACTCATGGAGCTCTTGCGCGAGTTCCTGGTCGACGAGCGCAGCGAGATCCTCGACAACGGCATCCGGCTCGAAGCACTCGGCGACGTCGAGCGCTTGCCCGCGCTGGTTCGCGAACCCCTCGAAGAGCTACGTTCAGCCTCGGCAGACAATTCCAAGATGGTGCTGACGCTCGCACTGTCGTACGGCGGGCGCGAATCGATCACGCGCGCAGCACGTGCGGCACTCGCAGCTGTCGCAGCTGGGACACTCCGGCCGGAGCAGCTCGACGCCGATCGGCTCGGTTCGTTCTTGCCGACCGCGAACCTCCCCGCGCTCGATCTCTTGATCCGGACCAGCGGCGAGCAGCGGATCTCGAACTTCATGCTGTGGGAGGTCGCGTACGCCGAGTTGATGTTCGTCGACGTCCTGTGGCCCGAATTTCGCCGCCAGCACCTCTACGACTGCCTCCGCAACTACGGCACGCGCGAGCGGCGATTCGGCCTCACGTCGGCACAGCTTGCTGAATCGTCGGACGTGTAGTTAGCTGGCCGCCTCTTGGCCCTCGGCAATCTCGCGCAGCGCTTCCTCGTCGCCGTCGTCGCGGTGCCGATCCTTCTCCTCGTCCTGCACTATCACCGCTCGGAACCGACGTGGGCGTTGATCTTCGTCGCGTCGCTGCTCGCGATGCGCGAGTTCTTCGGGATGACGTTACCCGTCGAGGATCGCCGCGCGGCGCTCGTGCTCGGTGGCATCGCGACGTTCCTGTTCTACTGGCTCGATCCGCTCGCGCTGATGTACGTCGCGAAGCCCGATGCGTACCCGCACGCGCTCCTCAGCCTCTCGATCGAGGGTGGCGCGCTCGCCACCGCGTTTGCGGTCGTCGTGCCCGGTCTGTGGTTCCTGTTCAAGTTTCGCGACATCCCGAGCGTCGCGTCGCGGTTCGCCGCGACCGTGACCGGCATCGTCTATTGCGGCTTCCTCGCGACGTACCTCGCGAAGCTCAAGCTGATCGATCCGGGGCAGGGGGGCGACACCGTGGTTCTCGTGCTCCTGATCGCGTGGGTCGCCGATACCGGTGGCTACTTCGCGGGCCGCTTCCTCGGCAACGCGAAGCTCTACGAGGCCGTGTCGCCGAAGAAGACCTGGGC
>JBDUAS010000246.1:0-10584 GCA_040004535.1 Deltaproteobacteria bacterium | reverse complement strand
CCGGCACGATGTAGCCGATGTAATCCTCGGCGAGCCCGGCGAGCACCGGATACTTGACGCCCGGGTGCGCGAGCACGAGATCGCGCATGTACGGCGGCTTCGGCGCGCTCGCGAAGTCCGGCAAGTTCGGCGTCGGCACGCACTGCACGCCCGTCGCGCACGACACCTGATCGTTGCAGTCCGCGTGAGTGTCGGCGCACGAGCCCGCGTGATCGAGGAGCGGCCAGCCCCAGCTCCACGAGCCGTCGTAGCCGCCGACCCAGAGCTCCGGATGAAGCTCGCCCGGCGCGGTGACGATGCCGAGGGGCCCGATCTGCAAGTACGTCGTGCGCAGCGGCAACCACGGCAGGTTGTCCTCGTCGATCGGCTGGTCGTGGTTGTAGCCGACGAGGTCGTGCGGCCCGAGGATGTTGACGAGGAACGCGACGTGGAACAGCGTGTTGTCGATCCGCGCGTTGTACTTCGCGCTCTTCAAGCTGAGCGGCAGGCTGGTGACCTCTTCGGCGTCGGGGCCGGCGAGGATCGTCAGCGCCTTCGCGGCGACGTTCGTGCCGATCGCGATGTCCTTCGCGTTGGTCTCGTCGACGACCGGCGTGCCCCCGGGGCCTGGAATCGGGGCGCCGCGGATCGAGCCGATCTGGCCACCGAGCGCGCCCTGCACGAACACGGTCACGCCACCGATGCCTGGAAGATCGGTGGCCGCGAAGATCGATTGCGCGGCGGTGACGCCGTTCTCGATGCCTTCTCGGATCCAGTGCGGATAGTGCGCGTTGATCTTCGCCTCGACCTTATCGTCGAAGTGCGCGACCTCGGGATGATCCGCCCAGTTGATCAGCGTGCCGATGATCGTGTCGTCTGAGGTTTTCGTGAACTTCGCGACGGTCATCGTCGGATCGAAGATCACCGGATCGCGAATGTCCTTGTCCCAGTGATCGGTCTGCGACATCCGGTTCGTCGGATCGTTGATGAGCAGCGTCGATCCGATCGTCATCTTCGCGGGCACGGCCGACTGCACCGCCTCGGTGATCGCCGCGACGTCGGCTTCCTTGAGCGCGTTGACGACGAAGTCTTCGCGGCCTGTCACAGCGACGTCGGGTCCCCACAAGCCGACGATGTCGGGCGCGTCGTGCGCGTGGGTCGAGCCGATGATGATGTGGTCGATGTCGAGCGCCGCGAGGCGCGGGTCGGCGCGGATCGCTTCCATGTCACCGGCGAGCATGCCGATGCAGTCGTTGTAGACGATGACGAACGTCTCGTCGCCCTCGACGAAGGCCATCGCGCGCGCCTCGACGTCGGTCGCGACGCCGAGCGCGGCGCGGCCACCACCGAACAGCCACACGCCGTCGAACTTGTGGTTGCCGTTGAGGTCGGTGTACGGCTCGTTCGATTCCCACTGCCGATCGTTGTTCTCGTCGGTGTAGGTCTCGAAGTTGGTCGGCGTCCACGTCCGCTTCGCGACGCCGACCTTCAAGATGCCATCGCCTTGGCTCTCGCAGCCCGGGCCGCCGGGGCAGACCAGATCTGGTTGCGTGAAACCCTCGAGCGGCGCATCGGGCATCGCATCTGGCGTTGCCTTGTTACCGCCGCACGCCGCAAACGCGATCACAGCGCTGGCCACCAGCGCGATCCTCATCATGGAGGGGTCGTATCGCGGTGGCCGGACGAAGTAAACCGGGTTCGTTACGCGAGCCCGATCGGACAGCTGACCCCGGTCCCGCCGATGCCGCAGTAGCCGCCCGGGTTCTTGCCGAGATACTGCTGGTGATAATCCTCGGCGTAATAGAACACCGGCGCCTCGCGGATCTCCGTCGTGATCTCGCTGTGGCCTGCCTGGTGGAGCTGCGCTTGATAGACCTCGCGCGATGCCGCGGCGGCGGCGGCCTGCTGCGGATCGAACGTGTAGATCGCGGAGCGGTACTGGCTGCCCGCATCGTTGCCCTGGCGCATGCCCTGGGTCGGATCGTGGTTCTCCCAGAACGCCGACAGCAGCTTCTCGTAGCTGATCTCGCGCGGGTCGTAGATCACGAGCACGACCTCGGTGTGACCGGTGCGGCCCGAGCAGACCTCCTCGTAGGTCGCGTTCTCGGTGAACCCGCCGGCGTAGCCGACCGCCGTCGCGTAGACGCCCGGCGTCTGCCAGAACTTGCGCTCCGCACCCCAGAAGCAACCCATGCCGAACACCGCGAGCTTCATGCCCTCGGGGAACGGAGCCACGATCCGGTGGCCGTTCACGAAGTGGTTCTCCCCGACATGAATCGCTTCCTTGTGGCCCGGCAATGCCTGATCGGGGGACGGCATCGCGAGCTTCTTGGTGGAAGAGAAGAACATGGTGGTCAGTATACGACGCGCTGCGAAAACGGTTACCGTTGATGGATGAGCGGAGTCGCTCTCCTCGGCATCTGCGGGAGCATGCGCAAGGCGTCGATGAACCGCGCTTTGTTGCACGCCATCTCGAAGCTGCTGCCTCCCGACGCGACGTTCCGGTTTCAAGACGGCCTCGACGAGCTGCCGATCTTCAACAGCGATCTCGAGGATCCGCCACCGGTGGTCGCGCTCAAGGCCGCGATCGCACAGGCCGATGGCGTGATCTTCGGCGTGCCCGAGTACAACTATTCGATTCCGGGCGGCCTCAAGAACGCGCTGGATTGGGTCTCGCGCCCGCCGGCGACCTCCCCGATGCGGGGCAAGCCGATCGGGCTGGTCGGCGCCGCGACCGGGATGAGCGGCACGATCCGCGCGCAGACCCACATGCGGCAGATGCTCGTGTACAGCGACTCGCCTTGCCTGTTGCAGCCCGAGGTCTTGATCCCGCGCGCGCACGAGCGATTCGACAAGCAAGGCAACCTCGCCGATGAATCGACGAAGCAGCTGATCGAGCGGTTCGCGATCGCGATGGTCGCATTTGTACGCCGGATGAAGCCCATCGGCCCAGATACCTGATCACTTCGCGGCGAGCTTGAACGGACATACGGTTGTCGGCTGCGCCTCTGAAGCGAAGATCCGTCGCACGAATCCGCGTGGTTCCACGAGGTGAACGCTACTTGAGTCCGTTGCGCCAGAGCAGGCGATACAAGTGCGCGCGATCGACACCGGCGGCACGCGCGGCCGCCGTGACGTTGCCGTCGTGCTTGCCGAGGAGGTCGGTGAGGTACGCGTGCTCGAACACCTTGACCCAGCGCTCGCGTGCTTGTTCGAGCGGCTCGTTCGCGACGTGCGGATCGACGGGTGGCGCGTGCGCGGCCGGCGGTAACGGCGCGTGCAAGGCGAGGCAGCGCTCGAGGTAGTTTCGGAGCTCGCGCACGTTGCCAGGCCACGCGTGCGCCGCGAGCGCCTCGTAGAACGTCGGCGTGCGCAGCGTCGCGACGAGCGGATGGTCGGTCGCGTGGAGTTGCTCCAGGATCGTATCGACGAGCAACGCGAGGTCATCGCGGCGCTCGCGCAGCGCCGGCAACCGGATCTCGACGACCGCGAGCCGGTAGTAGAGGTCGGCGCGAAACCGAGCTTCGTTGACCGCGCCGCGCAGGTCGCGATGGGTTGCTGCGACGACGCGGACGTTGACCGGGCGGTACGACGTCTCGCCGATCCGCCGGACCTCGCGCGCTTCGAGCACGCGCAACAGCTTCGGTTGCAGCACGAGTGGCAGCTCGCCGACCTCGTCGAGCAATACGGTGCCGCCGGCCGCTGCCTCGAAGATGCCAGCGCGATCGTGCTCGGCCCCGGTGAACGCGCCGCGCGCGTGACCGAATAATTCGGCGTCGAGCAGCTCGGGGGGGAGTGCGCCGCAATCGACGACGAGCAGCGGTGCACCGGCGCGCGGTGATGCGGCGTGCAGCGATTCGGCCGCGAGCTCCTTGCCGGTGCCGGTCTCGCCGGCGAGCAGCACGGTCGTGTCACTCGGTGCGACGCGCGCGAGCTCCGCGATCACAGCGCGGATCGCAGCCGATCCACCGACGAAGCGGCCGAACCGCTGCGCCGGTGCGAGCGGAATCTCGGCGTGACCTGCCTCGTGCTGGAACCGCAGCCGCGTCGTCCCGACGGTGAGCACTGCGCCGTCGCGCAGTGGCGCCTCGAGCACTGGCACGTCGTCGACGCTCGTGCCGTTGCGGCTGCGCAGGTCGCGCACGATCACCGCGTGCTCGCCGAGCTCGAGCTCGAGATGAAACCGCGAGACCGCGCGGTCGGTGAGCCGGAGGTCGGAGATCTCGTGCGTACCGACGGTCAGGCGCTCGCGTGTCGAGACGAGTGATTCGCCGCGGTCTGGCCCGTCCTCGACGGTGATCCGGAACTGCCGCAAACGGACGCGGTCGCGCTGGGTCTCCCGCAGAGGCTCGGTCGTGATCACCCATGGGTCCGCCACGCCGCGAGCCTAGTCGAGATTACCTCCAGCCGCGCGGATGCTAGGCTCCACTTCGGTGGTTCCGCCCTTGGCCCGTATCGGGCGCTACGAGCTCGAGCATCCGCTGGCGCGCGGCGGCATGGCGGAGGTGTTCGTCGCGAGGCTCGTCGATGACGAAGGCTTCGCGCGCCGGGTCGCGCTCAAGCGCGCGTTGCCCGAGCTCAACCGCGACCGCGCGTTTGCCGAGATGTTCCGCGCAGAGGCCCGGCTCGCCGCATCGCTGGCGCACCACAACATCGTCGCGGTCCACGATCTCGGCGAGGACGGCGCGGGCCTGTTCCTCGTGATGGAGCTCTTGCACGGCGCCGACGTCGGAGCGCTGCTGCGCGCGGCTCCCGAGCCGGTGCCGTTTCCGATCGTGCTCGCGATCATCAGCGATGCATGCGCGGGGTTGCACCACGCCCACGAGCGCCACGGTGCCGACGGCGCGGCGCTCGGCATCGTCCATCGCGACGTGTCGCCGCAGAACTTGTTCGTCACGTTCGACGGCTGCACGAAGCTGCTCGATTTCGGGATCGCGAAGGCGATCGATCGGATCGGCGATCGTGCGACGCGGACCGGGACGTTGCGCGGCAAGGTCCCGTATATGTCGCCGGAGCAATGTCACGGCGAGGCGCTCGATCGCCGCACCGACGTGTTCTCGCTGGGCGTCGTGCTGTGGGAGCTCGTCACCGGTGAGCGCTTGTTCGGCGCGCGCGGCGAGAGCGACTTCGAAGTGTTCAAGCAGATCGCGGAGCGCGACGCGCCCGATCCGAGCCAACGCCGGGCGGACACGCCGAAGGAGCTCTCGCGCATGATCGGCAAGGCGCTCGCGCGCGATCGCGAAGCGCGGTATCCGACGATCGCCGCGTTTCACGACGACCTCGAGGCGCTGATCAAGGGCCCTGCCCCGCTCCTGACGGTCGCGACCGCGCGCGAGGTCGGCGCATACGTCGCCGCGCGGTTTCCCGAACGCGCCGAGGCGTGGACGCGCGGCACACCGGCGGCCGCCCCCTCACCTCGCGTGACCGCACCGGTCGTCGTCGCGACGCGCGCGGTCGACGACAAGAGCGAGACGATCGATTTCGACGTGCCGTCGACGCGGCAAGCGCCGAACGCCTCGACGATCACGCGGGTCCCGACGGTGCCACCGGCGCCGCCGAGCTCGTGGCGGTGGATCGCGCCGGTCGGCGGTGCGGCGATCGTGATCGCGATCGCGGGCGGCTATGCGGCCGGGCATCGCAGCAGCACGCCAACTTCGACGGCGCAGAATTCGCCTACGCCTACGCCTACGCTTGGCAGCGCGCCTGCGCCGCATGACAGCGCGACCTGGTTCGAGCCCGACGACTACCTCGTGTCCGACTACCCGTACACGGGACAGCGCCGAGACTCGCTGCATGTCGCGAAGCTCGTCGGTGCCGCACCGGCGCCTGGTGCGAGCGGTCACTTCGTCGATGCGTCGGGGCGCGAGTCCGACACCGCGTCGTACTGGCAGACCCGTGCCGCCACGAACGCGGACCTCGTGGTCGGCGTGCTCGCGTTCTGTCACGTGCAGCTGAGCTCGCGCGACGGCACCGTGCCGACTTCGCGCGACGACGCGCGCCTCAACGAGTGGGCGATCGCGCGGATCTCGGACGTCTCCGAGCTCGCGTCAGGCCGTGTCCGCGTCGGCGATGCGACGTGCCCGGCGGGCGCGATCCGCGTCGTCCGCTAGCCGTCGACTTCGTACACGGGAACGTTTGTCTCCAACGTTGCGCCGCGCGCGACAGTCGAGGCCGCAACCACCCTGAACTGCTACGCGTTCCAGTGGCCTCGCGGTTGCTCTATCTGCCGGCATGCGATCAATCCTAGTAGCGACTCTCCTGTTGGCTGCATGTACGGGTGGCGGCGACGACGGCATGGACGGCGGGTTGACCGGCAGCGGCAGCGACGGCCCGGCGTGGAGCGGCGGCCCGAACGGACACGTCTACACGTACTCGGGCCCGCTCTATGACCTCGACGCGCGCGACGGCCACGTGCTGCGTCAGATCGCGACGCACGGTGCGAGCAACATGGTCGCGAGCCCAGATACGGCGTACTTCGTTGCGTCGGACGGCACCGGCAATGGCCGCACGTGGAAGCTCGCACCGGATGCGACCGCGACGGCGAAGATCTCCGACGCGTCGCCGTCCGCGATGTACGGCGTGGTCGGTAACGAGCTGATCGGCGAGATCAACGAGGAGAAGATCGTGCGCATCGACATCACGAGCGGCGCCGTCACCACCTTCGAGTATCCGAGCACGCCCATGCAGGTCTACGCCTGCGAGAACGGCTCTCTCTCGGGAACCACCGTGTACCTCGTGTGCGACGCACAGACCGTGTCGTCGTCCGGCGTGTCGATGTCGGCCGGCATGCTGACGTTCGATCTCGCCACGAACACGTACGGTCCGTACGTCGTCGTGACGGCGACGCCGGGTGAGCTGACGATGGCGAGCAATGTCACGAACACGCCGAGCGGCGTGATCTTCACGCTGTACACGGGTACTGCGCCGAACGGTGCGACCACGGGCGTACGCACGGTCTACAAGATCATGGATACCTGGGTGTCGGCGCCCGTCACGATCCCCGGCAACAGCAATGACCTCGACGAACAAGGCGTAGTCGGCAACACCGTGTTCATCGGGCTGACCAGCGACGACACCGTGGTCCCGTTCGACGCCGCGACGATGACGCCAGGTCTGCCCATCAACGTGTTCCGGCCGCGCCACGTGCGCACCGGCGGTGGCCAGGTGTGGATCGGCACGGACCAGCACGACGGCCGGCTCGCGAAGCTCGACCCGGCGACTCGCCAGGTGATCTACAAGTCGTTCCCGCTGCTCGTGTCGACGGAGATCGAATGGCTCGCCTACGGCGGCGAGTGACCTACTTCGGCAGCTTCGCCTTCGCGAAGCTCGCCCACGCCGCGTCGTAATCGCGCTGCAACGCGGGCGACTCGAGCGCGGCCTTCGTCGGTGCGATCACCCAGCGGGTCTCGAACATGAACGCGAGCGTGTCGGTGAGCTTGTGAGGCGCGAGGTCGGCGGCGACCGCCTTGTCGTAGCTCGCGCGATCCGGACCGTGCGCGTTCATGCAGTTGTGCAGGGACGCACCACCGGGAACGAAGCCGTCGGCCTTCGCGTCGTACGTGCCGCGGACGAGGCCCATGAGCTCGCTCATGATGTTGCGGTGAAACCACGGCGGACGGAACGTGCCCTCGGCGACCATCCAGCGCGGCGGGAAGATCACGAAATCGCAGTTCGCGACACCCGGCGTGTCGCTCGGCGAGGTCAGCACCGTGAAGATCGACGGATCCGGGTGATCGAAGCTGACCGTGTTGATCGTGTTGAACCGCGCGAGGTCGTACTTGTACGGCGCGTAGTTGCCGTGCCACGCGACGACATCGAACGGCGAGTGATCGATGGTCGTCGCCCACAACCCGCCCTGGAACTTCTGGATCAACTTCGTCGGCCGATCGACGTCCTCGTACGCGGCCGTTGGCGCGAGGAAGTCGCGTGGATTTGCGAGACCGTTCGAGCCGATCGGCCCGAGCTCGGGCAGCCGGAACGGTGCACCGTAGTTCTCGCCGACGTAGCCGCGCGCCTCGCCGTCGAGCTCGACGCGGATCCGGACGCCGCGCGGGATGATCGCGATGTCACCGGGCGCGACCTCGAGCACGCCGAGCTCGGTGACCACGCGCAGCGCACCGAGCTGCGGCACGATCACGAGCTCGCCGTCGGAATTCGAGAACGCGGTGTCGACCATCGATCGGTTCGCCGTGTAGACGTGGACCGCGGTGCCAGCAGCGAGCGCCGGCGAGCCGTTGCCGCCGAGTGTGAACAGGCCCTCGACGAACGTCGTCGGCGCGGCCGGCATCGCCGGCGGGGACCACCGCAACCGGTTCGGCGGCGGTGGCACTTCGTCGAACGGTCCGCTGCGCAACCGGCCACTCGCGATCGGCTCGAACGGCGCGTGCGCCGCGCTCGGCCGGATCCGGTAGACCCACGTGCGGCGGTTCTGGCCGCGCGGCGCGGTGAACGCAGAGCCCGACAGTTGTTCGGCGTACAAGCCGAACGGTACTTGCTGCGGCGAGTTCTGGCCGACGGGTAGCGCACCCGCGACAGCTTCGGTCGCGTGCTCGTTACCGAATCCGCTCAGGTAGCTGGTCACACCAGTCCGCGCTGGCGCTGCTCGCGCTCGATGCTCTCGAACAGCGCGCGAAAGTTACCGGCGCCGAAGCTCTTCCCGCCCTTGCGCTGGATGATCTCGTAGAAGAACGGGCCTGCTTTCGGATCGTTGTAGAGCCCGGCCGATTCCTTCAAGAAGATCTGCAGCATGTACTCGTAGAAGTGATCACCGTCGAGCAGGACCTCGAGCTCGCGCAGGATCTCGATGTCCTCGTCGATCTTGCCGACCCCGCTCTGTGCGATCCGCTCTGGCAACATGTCGTAGTACGTGCCCGGCGTCGGCATGAACGAGACGCCATTGCCGCGCAGCTCGCGCACCGCCGCGAGGATGTCCCGCACCGTCATCGCGACGTGCTGGACGCCGTCACCGCGGAGCTCTTCGTTGAAGATGTTGATCTGCGAGCTCTTGAAGAACGGGCGCTGCGGCTCGTTGTTCGCGAACTTCACGCCCGACTGCGGGTCCCACACCACGATCGACTTCAATCCCGAGCCCGTCTTGCGCGCCGGATCGACGTCCTGTGTGTGGAACGAGACTTCCCACATCTGCTCGAACGCCATCACGTGCTGCATCCACAGCAGCATTGGCTTCATGGTCTGGAAGTTCGCGGTGACGTGATCGATGTCCTCGAAGCCGAACCGGTTCGTTGCCTTCTTGTCGGCGCCCTCGTACTTGACCGCGCCGGGGAACAGCGGCGGTTGGCCTTCGGCCTGGCGGAACCGGAACGTGCAATCGCCGAACGGCGTCGCGATCGAGAACATCTTGAGCTTCCCGGTCGGGTGCTCGCTCGTGTGGATGTCGTCGATCGGCGTGCCACCGCGCTCTTCGAGTAGACGGAATGTCTTGTCGATGTCCTCGACCTCGAAGATCAACGTACCGACGCCGTCGGGATGCTTCGACAGGAAGCGTGCGGCGCGCCCGCCCTCGCCCGCCGGCTGGCTGCACACGACCTTGATCTTGCCCGCTTCGAACGCGGCCGACTTCTGGCGGCCCTTCTGCTCGAGCTCCGGCGAGCTCCGCCAGGTCTCGGCGAAGTCGAGCTTGTCGACGTAGAACTTCCGCGACCGCTCGAGGTCGTACACGTAGTAGTGGATGCCTTCGAGCCGCTTGATACCGAGGGATTCGAGCTTGGTCATGGTCACTTCACCGCGTCGGGTTGCTGGTCGGGGGCCGCGTTCCTGAAACCAGGGAGCGCGAGACAGTGCTCTTCGATGCGGAGCAAGCGCTCGTGGCGCGCGACATCGGCGCCGAACCGGCGCGCGGACGCGAGCTGTGGGATGAGGCAGCAATCGGCGATCGAGACCTCGTCGCCGACGCAGAACGCGCCGGCAGTCTCGTCCGCGGCTTTCGCGAACGCGGCGAGACCGGTCTCGATGAACCCCTTCGTCCACACCGTGACGTCGGCACCGAGGTTCTTGATCGCGTTCGTGACGGTCAGGTTCTGGAGCGGCTGGATGCCGCTGTTGATCGTCTCGGCGAGCGCGCGGGTGGCGGCGCGCTTGTACGGATCCTTCGAGAGCAGCGGGATCGCCGGGAACCGCTCGTCGAGGAACTCCATGATCGGCAGCGACTGGGTCAACGTGTGGACCGTGCCGTCTTCTTCGGTGATCTGCAGCGTCGGTACCTGCGACATCGGATTCTTCTCGCGATAAGCGTCCGCGAACTGCTCGCGCTTCACGATGTTGATGACGACGTACTCGAACGGCAGCTGCTTGAGGTGCAGCGCGATCCGCACGCGGTGGCTCGCGGAGCTGCGCCAGTAACTGTGAAGCAGGATCTTCATGGACTCACCACCTGCTCGTCGATCGCACCGAACAGATCCGGTGTGGCTTCGATCCGGATCCTGTCGCCGACCTTCATGAACGGCGTCGTCGGCTTGCCGCCCTCGATCGTCTCGATCATCCGGCGCTCGGCAAGACACGAGATGCCGCGCCCGCGCTCCGCATTCGACACGGTGCCGCTGCCGAGGATCGTGCCGGCGGCGAACCGCCGGGTCTTCGCGATGTGCT
>JBDUAS010000515.1:0-3144 GCA_040004535.1 Deltaproteobacteria bacterium | reverse complement strand
AGCTCCGACGGAAGCTCGCGAGATTCGGCCGGATGCGGGTTCGGCGGCAGATCGATCTGCTTGTTATCGCCGGCGCGGTGATCGCGGATCTTGTAGCCGCCGACCATGTATTCCTTCACGCCGTCGCTGCCGGCCGTCGCGCCGCTTGGCGCGGTCGTCGGTAAGGAGGGCGGCGCCGGAGCGCCCGCAGCGACCGGTGCAGTGGCCGGTGCGGGCGCAGGCGCACGCTTGGTCGCCGCGGGAGCGTCGTCGCCGCGCGACATCATCAACACGAGCGCGACGCCGGCTGCCACGATCAAGGCGCCGAGCGCGACGATCAGCTTCATGCACTAGGTGATAGCACGGCGTCGGGTCGGATCACCTCGACGTCGCCGGAGCGCACGCGATGGACCCTGCCCGTATCGTCGCGCAACAACAGCGAGCCATCGAGATCGATGCCGGCGAGCTGGCCCGACAGTGCCGCTCCATCGATCATCGCGCGCGCCGACAGCCCGGGCGCCATCCGCTGTTGCCACGACGGGATGATCGAATCGAGACCGCACGCGACGTAGCGATCGACCCAGCGCTCGAGCTGGGTCACGAGCTCGCTGATGAACGCTTCGCGATCGACGTCGAGCGCGATCGCGTGGCTCGCGACGGCCTCGGGCACGTTGCCGAGGTTGACGCCGATCCCGACGATCACCGAATCGAGCCGGCCGCCTTGGCTCTGGGTTTCGACGAGGACGCCGGCGAGCTTCTTGTCGCCGATCAACACGTCGTTCGGCCACTTCAGCGCGGCGTCGGCGCCGAACGCGCGCGCGGCGTCGCACACCGCGATCCCGATGGCGAGCGTGATCGGCGGGACATCCGCGAGCGGTAGCGGCGGCCGCATCACCGCCGAGAAGTAGAGCCCGCCGCTCGGCGAAGCCCAGGCGCGACCTTCGCGGCCCCTGCCCGCTTCCTGGCGCTCCGCGATCACGAGCGTGCCGTGGCTCGCACCGGCGCGGGCATAGCGCGCCGCTTCGTCATTCGTGGATGCGCACGACTCGAGATCGATGCGCTGACAGCCTAGCCAGGTCATCGGACGTCCAAGCCGATATCGACCGCGGGCGCCGAGTGGGTCAGCGCGCCGACCGAGATCAAGTCTGCACCGGCGCGCGCGTAGTCGCCGATCGTCGCGAGTGTGATGCCGCCGGAGACCTCGACGACGACGTTGCGGCCGTGCGCGCGCGCGGCGGCCACCTCGACCTGCGCCGGCGACATGTTGTCGAGCAGCACGACCTCCGCGCCGGCGGCGAGCGCTTCGTCGAGCTCGCCGAGGTTCGTGACCTCGACCTCGATGCGCAGCGGGTGCGGTGCGTGTTGCTTCGCCGCCTCGACCGCAGCGCGCACCGAGCCGCAAGCGGCGATGTGGTTGTCCTTGATCAGGATGCCGGAGCCGAGATCGAAGCGATGGTTCGCGCAGCCACCGGCGAGCACCGCGGCTTTCTCGAGCACGCGAAACCCGGGTGTGGTCTTGCGGGTGTCGACGACCTTGCACTTGCCGTTCGGGCCTCCCGCCGAGGCGACGACGTCGGCGTAGCGCTTCGCGAGCGTCGCCGTGCCCGACAGGCGTTGAATGAAGTTGAGCGCGGTGCGCTCGGCGGCGAGCACGCCGTGCGCCGGGCCGGCGACCGCCATGATCACCGCTCCGCGATCGAGCCGCGAGCCGTCGGGCGAGATGATCTCGATCTCGATGCGCGCATCGACCATCGCGAACACCGCGGCGGCGATGTCGACGCCGAACGCGACGATCGGCTCGCGCACCGTCATGTCGGCGCGAATCGTCGGGCCGTCTTTTCCGACGGTGACCTGAGAGGTCACATCGCCGCGGCCGAGATCTTCATCGAGAGCGAGCTCGATCAACCGACGGACCGCCGGGATCGCGGCGAGTCCACGCAAGACAGGAGAACCACCCATGTCGCGGATCAATCTACTCGATCACTCCGACGTTCGATCCTGAATTCTGGCCCGAATCTGCCGCTACTTTGCCGCTTGAACCGAGTCCAACACGGTCTGGATCTCGGCCTTGTGCGCGTCGAGCTTGTCGGTCTTGACCGCGAGCGCGACGAGCAACCACTTCTTCGCCTTGCCCGGCCCGATCACCGCCGCCTTGATCACCAAGTCGCCGCCGACCGCATGGCCGGTGCCGGTCAGGTACGTCGTCGTCATACCGTGGGTCTTGCCCGCGGTCGGCTTGTCCCACTTGAGCGACGCGACGGCGCTGTAGATCTCGCCCTCGATCTTCTTCTCCATCGCATCGGCGTCGCCCGAATCTACCGGCCACGCGAGCACCGCGACCTCTTTGTCCTTCGACTCGCCGCGAATCCCGAGATCCTTGACGTCGAGCTTCCAGCCATCGGGTACGGTGACCGCGAGCTTCGCGGTCTTCTCCGCCTTGGTCTCGGCATGGGCGAGCCCACCCCCAAAACCGGCGACGACCAGCAGCACGGGCGCGAGACGCTTCATCATCACCATCATCCGGGACGAGCATAGCTCACGCCCACCGCGTGGTCTGCCAGCCTTTCTTGCGAGCGTGACGAAGTAGGCGTGCATCGGGGTTCACCGCGATCGCGGTGCCGACCCGCTCGAGCATCGGCAGGTCGTTGTAGCTGTCCGAGTAAAAGTAGCTGCGCTCGAGATCGATGCCCTCCCGCGCCGCCCACGCCTCGGCGAGCGTGACCTTGTGACGGCCGAAGCACAGCGCGCGCGGCTTGCCGGTGAAGCTGCCCGCCGCGTCGACCTCGAGCTCGGTCGCCAGCACGTGATCGATCGCGACGCCGGCGGCGACCGGACGCGCCGCGTACACGGTCGAGCCCGTTGCGAGCACGATCGTGTGACCGGCCGCACGATGGTGCTCGATCGCGACGAGCGCCGCCGGCGCGACGAGCCTCGCGACGTCTTCGCGATACCAGACATCACACTTCGCGATCATCTCGGCTTCGGAGTCGCCGCGCAGATCGGCAACGAGTCGGGTGACCACGGCTTCCATGTCGAGCACGGCGAGCTTGTAGAGCGCGCTCCAGTACACGACCTTCGCGACCATCGAGGCGGGCAGATCGCCACGCTTGTAGAGGAAGCGTGTCCACGACATCCCGGTGTCGCCGCGGAGCAGCGTGTTGTCCA
>JBDUAS010000514.1:0-3150 GCA_040004535.1 Deltaproteobacteria bacterium | reverse complement strand
GCGCTGGGAGCGAAGGTCGCGCTGATCGAGCGCGATCGCCTCGGCGGTACCGATCTCAACGTCGGCACGGTGCCGTCCAAGGCGATCATCCAGAGCTCGCACGTGTTCGCCGAGATGCGCGACTCCGTCCGGTACGGCGTACCCGACCCGGCCGACGTCGAGCTCGACTTCGCAGGCATCATGAGGCGTATGCGCCGACTGCGCGCGCGCGTGAGCTGCGACGCCTCGGCTGCGCGACTGGTCACCGCCGGTGTGGATGTGTTCTTCGGCGCGGCGAGATTTCTTGCGGGCGATGCGGTCGAGGTGGCCGGCGCGACGCTGCGATTTCGCAAGGCCCTGATCGCCACCGGATCGCGACCGCACATGCCGGCGATTCCCGGGCTCCTCGACGCGAGCTTTCTGACCAACGAGAACGTGTTCGATCTGACGGCCTTGCCTGGACGCCTGCTCGTCATCGGCGGTGGCCCACTCGGATGCGAGCTCGCGCAAGCCTTTCATCGCCTCGGCGCACAGACCACCATCGTCCAGAACCTGCCGCTGTTCCTTCCGAAGGAAGAGCGCGACGCGGCGCAGATCTTGTCGGACGCGCTCGCGCGCGATGGCCTCGAGGTCCGTCTCAACACGACCGTTACCCGCGTCCGCGTCGAGCGCGGCGAGACGGTGGTCGACCTGGTCAGTGATGACTACCACTCCACGGTCACCGTCGATGCGATCTTCAACGGCACCGGCCGCCGCCCGAACGTCCAGGGTCTGAACCTCGAAGCGGCGGACGTCGACCACGATCCCGTGGCCGGGATCCGCGTCGACGATCTGCTGCGAACTACGAACCGCCGCATCTACGCCGCTGGCGATGTCTGCCTCGAACACAAATTCGCGCACGTCGCCGAGGCAACCGGCCGGATGGTTGTGCGCAACGCGCTGTTCCTCGGTCGCGAGCGTGTGAGCGAGCTGGTCGTCCCGTGGTGCACGTTCACCGATCCGGAGATCGCTCATGTCGGCACGTCGGTGCGCGACGCGCGCGATCGCGACCTCCCGGTGACGACATACGTGATCCCGCTCCACGAGGTGACGCGTGCGATCACCGACGGCACCGACATCGGCTTCGTCAAGATTCACGTCCGAGACGGAACCGATCGGATCCTCGGCGCCACGATCGTCGCGCGCCATGCGGGCGAAATGATCGGCGAGATCACCGCGGCGATGACTGCCGGTATTGGCTTGCGAACGCTCGCACGTGTGATCCACACGTCTCCAGTCCAGGCGGGCGCGATCCAGCGGGCGGCGCAGGCGTTCTGTCGGACGCAGATCACCCCGACGCTGAAGGCGCGGTTGCTGCGCTGGCTCACGCGCTGACCCGCGTTTTGTGCTCGTTCGCTTCAGTGATCGTCGGTCGGGAGGATCGTCTTGCCGCGGAAGGACCGAAATAGGTAGACGAAATAGCCGCTCGCGAGCGCGATCGCGGGGATCCACCACGTCAGGCCTACCGCGAGGCTGTGGTCGGCGTTTGCCGTCGTGGCGACCTCGAGACTGAATCGCGGATCGATCGTCGAGCGAAGGATCAGCGGGTAGAGCGCGCCAGCCGACATCCCTAGCAGCGCTGCGATCACCAGCGACGATGCGACGAAGCCACGGAGCTCCCAACGACGCGCGAGCGACACGAACACGATCACGAAGCCGGCGATGACCGCGATCGGAAGCAGCCAGAGTAACGGTCGCGATGCCAGGTTCGCGAGGAGCTCCGGCGTGACTGCCGCTGTTTCGATCGTGACGACGATCGCGAGTACGGCAGCTGCTCCCCACAGCCACCACGCGAGACGGGTCGCGCGTATATTCACGGTGGTGACCGTCTTCCACCGCAGGTACATCGCTCCGTGGGCGCCGAGCACGGCCAATGCGAGGAGGCCGACCGAGAGCGTGTACCAGTCGATCACTCCGAGCTCGCCCCCATGGCCGAAGTTCGTGAAGAGCGCCGCGGCGAAATAACCGGTGGCGTCGATCGGAACGCCGCGCAGCACGTTGCCGAGCGCCACACCGAGCACGAGCGCCAGGATCGCTGATGACACCGCAAACACCACGTCGAAGAACTGTCGCCACAGCACATTCGTGTGGTGCGAGCGCAGCTCGATCGAAACACCGCGCAACACGAGGAGCCACAACACCAACATCAACGGCAAGTAGAAGCCGCTGAACGCGACAGCGTACGCGCGAGGGAAAGCGAACACGAGCAATCCGCCAGCCGCGATCAACCACACCTCGTTGCCATCCCACACCGGGCCGATCGCGGCGAGCACGGTACGGCGCTCGTCGTCCTCGCGCGCGACGAACAGGTGCACGACACCGGCGCCGAGGTCGAACCCGTCGAGCACCACGTAGACGATCAACATGAAGCCGAGCAGGATGAACCACGCGGTCGCCATCATCGGCTCCCTTCCGCGGGGCCCTTCGCGATTTCGCGGCCGACGAGATAGAGGAACAACAACCCGATCACGAGGTACAGCCCGAGAAAACCGAGCGTGGAGAATGCAACATCGCCAGCACCCACTTGCGGCGAGCTCGCGTTCGCCGTTCGCTGCAGTCCGTAGACGACCCAAGGTTGGCGTCCGAGCTCGGCGGTCAGCCAACCGAACGTCGTCGCGATGTACGGGAATGGAAAGGCAAGCATGAGGACCCACCGGATCGTGCGCGATCGATAGAGCGTCTTGCGCCACAGCGAGATTGCCGCGACGCCCATGACGAGGATGAGGAGGGTCCCGAGACCGACCATGATGTGATAGGCGAAATACAGTAGCTCGACGTTGTCGGGCCATTCGTCACGCGGGATGTCGTTCAGTCCTTTCACCGTGGCGCCGAACGAGCCGTACGCGAGGTAGCTCAGCGCGCGCGGGACGAACACTGGATTCTCGAGGCGCCGTTCGTCGACGTTGGGCTGTCCGACGATCGCCAGGTCCGCGCGCGAGCTGGTCTCGAACTTCCCCTCCATCGCTGCGAGCGCCGCCGGTTGGTATTCGGCGACTAGCTTGCCGCTCTGGTCACCGGTCGGAAATAGCTGCAGTACCGTGGCTATCAAGCCGGCGATCACACCGAGCTTCAAACAGCGCCGTGCCGACTCCTCGTGCTTGCCACCGAGCGACCAGAACGCGCCGACCGCGG
>JBDUAS010000513.1:0-3193 GCA_040004535.1 Deltaproteobacteria bacterium | reverse complement strand
CACCGTCGACGAGAAGGCGCACAGCGCCATGCTCACCGACGACGGCGTCGAGAAGATGGAGCAGCTGCTCTCCGTCGACAACCTGTTCGAAGCGAAGAACATCCAGCTCGTCCACCACGTCAACCAGGCGCTGCGCGCACACACCTTGTACAAGCGCAACGTCAACTACCTCGTCGAAGAGGGCAAGGTCGTGATCGTCGACGAGCACACAGGCCGCAAGATGCCGGGCCGGCGCTGGAGCGATGGTCTCCACCAGGCGATCGAGGCCAAAGAAGGCGTCACCGTCGAGGAAGAGAACCAGACGATCGCGACGGTCACGTTCCAGAACTACTTCCGCATGTACAAGAAGCTGTCGGGCATGACCGGCACCGCCGACACCGAAGCGGCGGAGTTCCATCAGATCTACAAGCTGCATGTCACTGTGATCCCGACGAACAAGCCGATCACGCGCAAGGACATGTCGGACCTCGTCTACAAGAACGAAGCCGGCAAGTTCAAGGCGGTCGCGAAGGACATCGAGGACTGCTACAAGCGCGGCCAGCCGGTGCTCGTCGGTACGGTCTCGGTCGAGAAGTCCGAGGTCGTGGCGAACCTCCTCAAGGCGCAAGGCCTGCCGTTCAACGTCTTGAACGCGAAGCAGCACCAGCGCGAGGCCTCGATCGTCGCTCAGGCAGGCCGCAAGAACGCGATCACGATCGCGACGAACATGGCCGGTCGCGGTACCGACATCCTCCTCGGCGGCAACTTCGAGGCGATGGCGAAGGACGCGCTGCAAGAAGAGAAGGACAAGCTCGCCGCCGAAGCCGCGGCCGCCGCGCCGAACCCCGACGACACGACCGGCGGGCCGTATCGCGGCTCGAGCAAGCCCGACTTCGACGAGGACGCGCGCCTCAAGGAGCTCACCGCCGAGTTCAAGACGCAGTGCGAGGCCGAGAAGCTCGAAGTGCTCGCCTCGGGCGGTCTCAAGATCGTCGGCACCGAGCGTCACGAGTCGCGCCGGATCGACAACCAGCTGCGCGGTCGCGCGGGTCGCCAGGGCGATCCGGGCACGTCGCGGTTCTACCTGTCGCTGCAGGACGACCTGTTGCGGATCTTCGGCCTCGATCGCATGGCCGGCTTGATGGAGCGGCTCGGCCTCGAGGAGGACGTGCCGATCGAGTCACCGATGGTGACGAAGTCGATCGAGAACGCGCAGAAGAAGGTCGAAGGCCGCAACTTCGATCAGCGCAAGAACGTCCTCGAGTACGACGACGTCATGGATCAGCAGCGCAAGACGATCTACGCGCTGCGCCGCCAGGTCCTCGACGGCCGCTACCACGCGGAGCCGACCAAGGAAGAGGCCGAAGCCGGCATCGTCCCCGAGCCCGTCAAGGAGAGCGGCGACTGGACCGTCGAGTCGCTGACGCCCGATCTCGAGCCGAAAGTGGCCGAGATGGTGAAGGTCATCAAGCAGAAGGTGAAGGAGCGCGACGAAGCGAAGGCCCGCGGCGAGAACGTTGGCGATACCCGCCCCGGTTGGCGCGTGTTGCGCGCGGAGATCTGGCGCCAGTTCGGTACGCTGCTCGATCTCGAGAAGCCGTATGACGATAGCGCCAGCGGCTCTGACGATAGCGCCGAGCTGATCGCGTTCTGCACCGCGGGTGTGGTCGCGTCGCAGATCCAGCAGCGCGAGCGGCTCTACGATCTCGCGTATCAGCGGATGAGCGCAGTGATCGACGAGGTCCTCGATCCGGAGAAGGTCGAGGACGAGTGGGATTGGGATCAGCTCGAGGACGCGCTCACCGAGCAGTTCAACATGAAGATCGAGGTCGAGCCCGGCACGCCCGACGAGGCCTCCGAGCAGATCTGGCCGAAGATCGAGGCGAAGCTGAAGGAGCGCGAACAGGATCTGTCGCGTCCGTGGTTGCTGTACTTCCAGCGTCACTTCTCGCTCGAAGAGATCGATCAGCAGTGGATCGAGCACTTGAAGACGATGGACGCGTTGCGCGAAGGCATCGGCCTTCAGGGCTACGGCCAGAAGGATCCGAAGAAGGAATACAAGAAGGCCGGCTTCTCGATGTTCACCGAGATGATGGGCCGGATCCAGGAGCACACGATCCAGAAGGTGTTCCGCGTCCAGATCCAGAAGCAGGAAGAAGCGAAGGCGATTCCGGCGGTCAAGGAGCAGGACCTCGGCGATCTGCAGGAGCGCGGCGTCGCCGACAAGAACGAGGACGAGGCCGAGATCGCGGCTCAGAAGGCGCGCGGCGCGCACGGCAAGGCGCGGACTTCCGGCGACGGCGCCGTGACCGCACCCGTCAAGCGCGAGCGGCCCAAGGTCGGCCGCAACGATCCGTGTCCGTGCGGCAGCGGCAAGAAGTACAAGAAGTGCCACGGCAAGGATGAAGAAGGCCAAGACGCCGCCTGATCTGCGGTCTCTTGTCGCGTCGATGCGCAGCTTCTACCTAGCGCGTCGCGTCATCCGAAGCCGTTGAAAGTCTAAGTGAACCGAGATTGAAAAACGCTCGGTTTCGCGGCAATGCTGCGCGCATCCATATGCGCATTGGCGTTCCGAAAGAGATCAAGACTCAAGAATATCGCGTCGGCATGACCCCTGCGGGCGTCGCGATCCTCACGCAACGCGGTCACACGGTGTTCGTCGAGCAGAACGCGGGCGCCGGCTCGGCGATCCCCGACGACCAGTACGTCAAGGCGGGCGCGAAGATCCTCGCGACCGCAGACGAGGTCTGGGGCCAGGCCGACATGATCGTGAAGGTGAAGGAGCCGATCGCGCCGGAGTTCCCGCGCATGAAGAAGGACCTCCTGCTGTTCACGTACCTGCACCTCGCAGCGGCGCAGGAGCTCGGCAAGGAATTGCTGAACCGCGGCGTCAACGGCGTCGCGTACGAGACGCTCGAGCCCACTGCAGGCGATCTTCCCCTACTTACTCCCATGTCGGCGGTCGCGGGTCGGATGTCGGTGCAAGCGGGCGCGACCTACCTCGAGCGCGAGCGCGGTGGTAAGGGCGTGCTGCTCGGCGGCGTGCCGGGCGTCAAGCGCGGCCGGGTCACGATCCTCGGCGGCGGCGTCGTCGGCGCGAACGCGTGCAAGATGGCCGTCGGCCTCGGCGCGAACGTCACCGTGCTCGACGTCAATCTCAAGACGCTCGCGTACCTCGACGACATCTACGCCGGCCGGATCTCGACGCAGTTCT
>JBDUAS010000245.1:0-10785 GCA_040004535.1 Deltaproteobacteria bacterium | reverse complement strand
TCCTCGTCGGGGCGGTTGCCGTAGCCGTCCTCGAAGTCGATCCGGAAATCCTCGACCGCCTCGCGGCGCAGCTTGTCGCGGACGCGCTCCATCACCTTGGCAGCGAGGTCGCCGCGGATCCCGATCGCTTCGCCGAACGTGCTCGGGTCAGGTGCGTAGGTATCGAGCGCCCTCAGCGCGAGCTCGCCGAGCTTCGCGGGCGTCTCGGCCTTGAACAGATGAGCGCCGCCGTAGACCGTATGCACCGCCTGGCGCGCACCGGAGTCGCCGGGGTAGCGGCGCAAGAACCGCGACTGCGCGCGCTCGATGCGATCGAGCGCCTTGGCGAGCTTCTTCTCGGGGAGCGAGGTACGTACGGACATGGCCGCGTTGTATCTCAGCTACCGCGGTACGTCGAGAAGCCGAACGGGCTGAGCAGCAACGGCACGTGATAGTGAGCGTCGCCGTCGTGTACGACGAACTGGATCTCGACGACGGGGAAGAACCCCGCGGTGCCGCGGCTCGCGAAGTACGCACCGGTCTGGAACCGAATGCGATACGTGCCCGGCGTGACCGGACCTGGCGGCGTCAGCGTGCGCAGACGCCCGTCGTCGTCGGTGATGCCGCCGCCGATCAGCGTCCACACGCCCGCGGTGGTGTGCTCGAGCTCGATCGCGATGCCGCTGCCGGGTCGGCCCGCGGCGATGTCGAGGACATGCGTGGTGATCACAGCTCCTCCAGGAGTTTCGCGAGGCGCAGCCGCGTGATCTTGGCTTGCTCCTCGCCGGCCGTACGCAGCTCTTCACTGCGATCGCGATCGTGCCGCGCGCGCAGCTCGCCGAGCATGTCGGCGGCGCTGCGGCCCGATGCGCAGACGATGAAGATGAACCCGTGCTTCGCTTCGTACGAGCGGTTGAGCTCGAGGAGCTCCGCGCGCGTCGCGGCCTCGGCATTTGCCGCGCTCGCCTGCTCGCCTTGCGACCACTTCGACGCGGCTTGCTCGCCGATCTTCGGATGCGCGTCGAACGCTTCGAGGTGCGCGGCCTCGGGCAACGAGAACCACACTCGATCGGCGATCCGCAGCATCGCCGCTTCGTCCTCGAACGGACGCGCGCCGCACATCGCCGCCGCCCACGCGTGCGAGCCGCAGCACCGGAGCAGCGCGGTCGTGCAGTCGAGCGGCGTCATGATGTTGAGCTTCGCGAGCCCGGCGTCGAGCGGGCGCGCGAGCGAGCCCCACGCGCGAAGGCGGGCGACCCCGCCACACGGGAACACCGACAAGCGAAGGTGCGTGACCTCGCCGATCCTGCGGAGCTCGCGATCGAACACGTGACGGGTGTGCGGTTGTGCTGGCGTGCGCGCGAGCAGCGTGCGCCATTGAATGTCGTTGCTCGTGAGACCGTGGCCACCTTCGACGAGCATCTGCGCCGGCGCGTTGCCCTTGAAGTGCGAGGTATCGAGCTCGATCCGCTCGACGACACCTGCCGCGGCGAGCCGGAGGATCGCCCACTCGTGACCGGGACCGCGGCGACGGCGGGTCTCCCAGCCGTCGGCCATCGATCGCGACGGGCCGGCTTTGATCAAGTTGTTGCGCGAGCCGAAGAACATGTCGCTGCACGTCTCGACGACGGCGCCGTTGTCGAGCGCCGCGAGATCGACGAACCCGGTGCGCAGGCGGTCCCAGCGCGGGATGACCTCGCCGTGGACGCGCAGGCGCGCGACTCCGCCGTCGGGGAAGATCCGCAGCCGGACGTGCGTGAACCGCTGCTCGCTCGTCACGACGAATTCGTTCTGGTGATTGCCCTGGAGCTCCGAGCGCGGGACGAGCGGCACCCAGTGCGCGCTCGCGAGCTCGCCAAGATCGAGCGACGTGGAAATCTCGGCTGCTTCGAGCGCGCACGTGTCGGGGTAGTTGCCGCGGAAGAACGCCGTATCGACGACGACGCCGCGGATCCGGCCGGGCAAGCCGAGGCGAACAACGCACCAATCTTGCACCTCGCTGTCGCGGCCGGGCGCGATGCCGTCCGCAGGCCGATAGCGCCGGGTCTCCCAGCCGTCCATCCACTTGCCGCGGTCGGTGTACGCGTGCTCGCGCCACTCCGCGGCGTGCGCGCGCAAGAGGTTTTCCTTTTCGGCGAAGAACTCGTCGTTGCACGCGATCGCGGCGCCACCGACGGCCTCGCCTGCGAGCTCGGGCAGATCACGAAAGTTGGTCACAGCAGCTCTCCTCGATCGATCGCGAGCGCTTTGCCGCTCTCGGCGACGCGCGTGCCGCGCAGGTACGTCGCTTGGACCACCCCTCGCAGGGTCTCGCCGAGGTACGGCGTGACCTTGTGACGATGATGCACGCCGTTCGGCGTCACCGTCTGGGTCGCGGCGTCGTCGAAGATCACGAGATCCGCGTCGCGGCCGATCGCGATCCTGCCCTTCCTCTGGTGGAGTCCAGCGAACCGCGCGGGACGCTCGGACATCCACGTCGCGATCTGGTCGAGCCCGTACCCGCGCTTTTGCGCCTCGGTCCAGATGATCGACAGCGCGAGCTGCAAGCCCGCGACGCCGCCCCACGCGCTCATGAAGTCGCCGGCGTCGAGGCCCTTCAACGCGGGCGTGCACGGCGAATGATCGCTCGCGATGAAGTCGAGGTCACCCGCGGCGAGTGCGGTCCACAGCGCCTCGCGATTCGCGGCGCTGCGAATCGGCGGTGCACACTTGAACGGTGTCGCGCCGTCCGGAATCGCCTCGGCGGTGAAGTGCAGGTAGTGCGGACACGTCTCCGCGGTGAGCTGCAAGCCCTCGGCGCGCGCGGCGCGCAACAACGGCAACGCACTCGCCGCCGAGTGATGGACGATGTGCGTGTGGACGCCCGTCGCGCGACACAGCCGGATCACGAGCTCGATCGCCTGCTCCTCCGCCGCCGGCGGTCGCGACGCGAGATACGTCGCGTAGCGATGCGGATCCATCCCGCTCACGTCGACCGCATCGATCGGCCCCGCAACCTCGGCGTGAACGAGCAACGGCCGGCCGAGCCCCGCCAGGACCTGCATCGCAGCGGCGAGCTCGGTCTCGTCGACCCAGCCAAACTCCGGAACGCCCGACTCGACGAGGAAACACTTGAACCCGCGCACGCCGTCCGCGACCAGGCCCTCGAGCTCGCCTTGATTCCCCGGCACGACCCCACCCCAGAATCCGACATCGACCGCGCACTGTCCCTTCGCCGCGGCGCGCTTCGCCGCGAACGCCGCGCGCGTCGTCGTCGCCGGGATCGAGTTCAGCGGCATGTCGATCAGGGTCGTCACGCCGCCGATCGCAGCGGCAGTCGTCGCGGTCGCGAAGCCTTCCCACTCCGTCCGTCCCGGCTCGTTGAGATGAACGTGGGTATCGACGATACCCGGCAGGATCGCGAGCTCGTCGTAATCGACGACATCCGGCGGCCATCCAGACGCCACCTCCGGCAGGTTCCAGTCCCCGACATTGGAGATCTTGCCATCCTGGATCCAGATCGCGGCCGGCCGGATTCCTTCCGGCGTGACGACGCGACGCGACCGCACGACTTGCATTGGTAGAAACCTAACCTTCCCCCACACGAATGTGGGTTTGGGCAAGGACTCCTTTCAAACCGTGCGTACCGATTTCCGGCACACGTCCTACGGGCGGTCGTTTCCGTACGTCACGAGGCATCATGCAGCCTCCGGATACGCGACGGTGCCGTGGAGATGTACGAGTCGCGAGCCGTGCGACGCTTCCGTCGCTTCTGCACGAGCCCGTGGTGAACCAGGATCTCAGCGATCCAGCTCGAGCGCGGCCACTCCTGAGCATAGTAAGCACTCGCCGCGACCCGTCGAGACGGTCGCGCAGCCGCGTGATGCACTCGCAGGATGACGATCTACGAAGAAGCGAAGCAGATCGCTGCTCCCCAGCCTGTCGTTCATGTTCTCGGGTCGGGCCACGGGGCGAGGGTCGGGCAGGCATAGACAAAGTCGAGCTCTCCTTCGACCACGTCGATTCGCCCGTCCAGGTTGTGGCGCCACGAGATGGCCTTGTGGCTTGTGGAGGTGAATGCATCGCCGTGTCGCGGGTGTTCGGCGAGATCGTACCAGAGCGCCCACCGACCACCTCGCGCGGTCGTGAGGAGCTCGAGCCAGAACTGATGGAGGGTCTGGTCGATATGGTGAATCCGGCCACGAATGACGATGTGATCGTCGGTGGAGCAAGCGAGCCGTTCACCGCTAGCGCCATCCGAATCCCGCCCAGTCCAGATGCCGGCGGCGACCATGCAGCTCACGATCACCTGCTCGAGCCCATCCCCCGACACGATCGCTTGGAGATCCAGCTGTATCGCTCCCTCTTGCTTCTCGCCACCGCCATGATGAGCCAAGTCCATCTCGTATCACGGCTAGATTGACCGGTATTTCATCATCCCGGTCAACTCGCGAAAAAAACCGAACGCGCAGAGCTGGCGTACGCGTCGCTCATCTCGACGGAGCTCGTCCCCGAGGGCGGCGACGAGTAGGAGGACAACGACCGTTCGATCGACTCGGGTTGCTCGGCGGTTGCGATGGCTGCACTTGCCGCTGTGCTCGTCGAGCTCGTCATTCAGTCGTGCTGCCGGTTCGACGGGGCTCCCGTCGTCGCGGAACAGGGACCGGAGCAAGAAACGCTGGGCGGCCTCGTCCTCAGGAGCTCTTGCACCAGGGCTTCGGAGCCAGCAGGTTCGTGACCGTGAACGAATCGGTCCACTGCACGCCGGAGAAGCTGAACGTCGCCTGGATCGTGCACGATTGCTCGTTGCCACTCACGGTCACGCTCCCGGCCGTCGCCGGGAGCATTCCGAGCGAGGCGCCGCTCGCATCCCACTCGCGGTAGTAGGCGCACTTCTCGGGCACGTAGCCCAGGAAGCCGGTGTCTGTCGGACAGTTCGATGGCACGGCGAACGTGCCGACCGGGCACGGGACCCCGTTCGGAGGCTGGAGCGCCATGATGATCTCGTGGCCGGCGGCGCCGAGGCTGTTGTGCTGATCGCTCGACAAGCTGCACCCGATCGTCCCCATACCGTCGGTCATCGCGATCTGCATCTCGCTGCTGTCGGCGTCCGTCAAGCTCGCGGTCCGCGAGGTGAACGAGGTGAACATCAGCTGGTTGCTCCCCGACCCCGCATCCGGAATGTCGACCGCGTTGTTGTTCGAGGAGCACGCGGCCACGACCAGGATCAAAGCAAATCGCATGGCGGCGTCCTAACAAACCCGCTGCGCGATGTCATGCCGAAACGTCGAACGCGCCGACGAACGCAGCGCGCCTGTGCAGCGTGGTTCACCACATGTGCACGGCCCGATGCAAGCTGCTGGCTGAGCCCCGCGCCGCGATCGAGTGCTGCACCGAATCGGCGTCCCGCAGTAAGCTGAGCTCGTGGCAGCATTGCCTCCGATCGACGAAGACCTGGTGGGCGCGCTCGAGGCGCTGGCCGACACGCTCGCCGAGCGCACCGATCACGCGGATCTCGGCGCTCGGCTCGAGTGGCTGATCGATACGCTGATCCTGCGCGACCAGCTGCCCCCGCGCTTCAAGCAGCTCGCTTCGAAGGTCCGCGGCGACAAGGCGAAGGTCCAGCTCGCGATGTTCCGCGACAAGTACGCGGTCTCGAACAACGAGATCGACTGCGCGGCGCGGCTCCCCTTGTGCGGCGCGCGCTGCTGCACGTTCGAGGTCACGCTGTCGGCGCAGGATGTTGCCGAGGGCAAGCTGCCGTTCGTGATCGAGCAGCCGTACCTGTTGCCGCGCGATCCGGACACCAAGCGCTGCGTGTGCATGGACGCGGACGGCGCGTGCACCGTGTACGCGCTCCGGCCCGGCGCGTGCCGGATCTACGACTGCCGCAACGACGCGCGGGTGTGGATCGACTTCGAGGCGCGGATCGCGACACCGCGGGCCGCACCCGGCGACCACTGACGCTTCGCAGCTCGTCACGAACGGCACACGAGGCCAGCGTTGCCAACTCCGCTCGTTCCACGTGGCCGGTGCCGACTGAATCCGCAGTGCAACGCATGGCAGTGTGTGGTACCTCGGACGCGACTATGCGAGCCTGGCTTCTTGGCCCGATCGTCCTCCTTCCAGCTGCCCTGCATGCCGAGCCGGCCAGGAAGGTCTGGACATGTGACACCGTCGCGAAGATGAGCGCGTGCTTCGAGGTCGACGACGGTGAGCTCGCGCGCAAGAGCGATGCCGGCCAGAGCGGGCGGAACTTGCTCGACACGATCTGTGAGGTCGGCGGCGGCAAGCTCGTCAGAGGCAGTTGCCCGACCGGGAAGGTGGTCGGGACATGCCTCAAGACCAAGGGCCTGACGAGGTCGTTCTATCGAACGGATGCCCCCGACCACAACACGTTCGCCGGTCACTACTACAGCGTCGGCGAGCATCCGAGTGACGACAGCGACAAGCAACACTGCACCGATGATGGCGGCGTGTGGCAGAAGGGCTTCGTCGCGCTGCAAGCGGCGCCCACATTGCCGGCTGCACCGCCTCAGACGAGTGGGGCCACCCGCGCACCCGCGCACCTCCCGCTCGGGGACGCCACGGTCTACGAGCTCGTCGACCGCCGGTGGCGGAAGGTCGATCCACCACACCGCGAGCTCGTCTTGCATGCGGATGGCACCGCCGAGATGATCAACGACAAGACCGGCAAGGCGTGGCTAACCTTCCACGTCACCGAGGACGGCGCCGTATCGCTCGATGGCAAGCGTGTCGCGATGCTCACCGATCAGAGGATTTTGAACGCCGATGGCACGCCTTCGAACATCGAAGTCCACGACAACACCGTCAGCTTCATGATCGGAAAGGAGCCCGTCCATGTGGTACTCGCCCAAGATGGCAGGATCACCGTCCTCGATCGGCCCGATGGCGTGAAGTGGCGTATCGACGCGTCAAGTCCTGCAGTGATGCGTACCGCGTTCCTCCTGCTCGCAGCCACCACGATGAAGATCGCGCTTGACTGACGAGACCCGCTCGGCGTGATTTCCAGGATCGACGGTTGGTCGCGCGTCTGCCCTCATCGTCGAAGGCACCGCGCACCTCACGGAGCCGATCGCGATCGTACTTCCCGACGGCGATCTCGGCGCGCTCGCCGACAAGGCGTTCGTCACGTGGCTGGTCGAGCACTCCGAGGATGCGCCGTTCGGCGAAAAAGGAGAGGCCAAACTCGACAAGAAAGTGCGCCATGCGAAGCGGCTCGTCGCACGCGGCAAGGCGATCGCCGATCACCTCGAGACCGCCAGCAGCGGCTCGCCTGCAGCCGTGAGACCTAGTCCCACCAGAGGGTGAGCGTCGCGAGCCCGCGATCGCGTGCGTGCAGGCCATCGACCACCCACTCGCCCACGGCCTCGGGCTGGCCGATCGCGTTGGCCTCGGCGTCGGTCATCTCGTGACCGTCGAGCTCCTCGCCGCCGAACTCCTCGCCAAGCACGTCTACTTCGGCGTTGTAGATCGCGAACAGGCGGGCCCGCGCCTCCGGATCCTCGGGCAGCGTCGCGATCAAGCAATCCCTGACAACGTGGACGCGTACCGCGCCCGCTGCATGGAGCACGTCCACGAGCTCGTTCGGCTGATGGCGCGCGTGAAAGCCGTCGCCGAGTTGCCCACCTGCGGCGAAGTACGCGCGCGCCTCGGTGCCCTCCGGCGCGACGGGCGCGACGGCCGCGGGCGCGACGGCCGCGGGCGCGTCGAGCGCACGCACGCGGATCTCGTTCGCCACCCGCGTCGCCGCCATCCGCCGTGGCAGTGCCACTTCCGTATTCGCGATCAGCGCATCGAGCGTGGGAAGTAGAGCTGTCCCGTGGGCGATCGCAGCGCGGTCCTTCGCGTCCGTCATCCCGATCCCGGCGATCAGTTCGTCGATCGTTGGCATCGAGGGAACGTGGCACGACGGTCCCGGTATCGGCCAGCGGCGTTCGCTCTATCTATTCGGCTCCGTAAGATCGACCGCGATCCTGCTATTCGTCGCGACCGTGTTGCTCGGCTACGGCTCGGTGCCCGACGCGAACTCGATCTCGAGGACCAACTCGTTGGATCGTAGCCGGCCGAGGTCATCATGGACGAAACAAGCCGTGCGCGGGTCATCGTGGTCCTCCGTGCGCGGGAATCGTCGGTGGTTGGTGCGATGACAGGCGGGGCAGCGCGGTCACCAGCCCGACGAGCCGCGCGCTCCTGGCCAGCCAGCGGGTAGGTCGAGTGGCCAGCGGTTCAGACTCTCGTCGAGGACCGCGGTCGCGCGAAATCGCGTCGCGAAGGCGCGGCCGGCCCACATTTCTTGCGACCGGTCGCCCGCTGGCGGCTCGTTGCCATATGAAGCTCATGGTCCTCCTGGTCGCGGCGCTGGCTGCGTGCGGAAACAGCAAGAACGACAAGCCGGCCACGCAGCAGGACGCAACCCCGGCCGGGGACGCGCACGTGATCGCTGGTCCGGACTCCAGTATCGGAGGCCCCACGATCCTCGAGCTCTCGACCAACGTCACGACACTCACCGCGAGCGAGCAGCTCGTCGTCACCGCGGTCGTGACCGATCCGGCTGGCATCCAGCAGCTGATCGGAGGGGATCTGGCGGATCCGTCCGGTGGGACCTATGGCGCGTTCCAGGTGTCGACGACGGCCGGCGCCTACAGCCTCACGCTCACGTGGGGTGCGATCCAGACCGTGCGTGACATCACGACGGGGAGCGGAGGCGCGCCGCGAACGTTCAAAGCGACCTTCTACGATCAGAGCGGTGGCTCGACGAGCAAGACGTTCACGATCCAGCTCGCGTGCGAGACCGCGACGCAAGGCATCTGTGGCGGGACCTGCAAGGATCTCCAGTCGGACTACATGAACTGCGGCACGTGCGGGACGAGCTGCACCGCGGTGTTCAACGGCTCGACGTGCGGCCAAGGAACGTGCAGCCAGTTGATCTCCGGGACGACCCGCGAGTCCTGTCACGCCGCGTGCGCTGCATCCGGGCTGGCGTGCAGCTGCAGCCCCTATCACAACTGTAAAGCCGACTACGTCGGCGAGCTCCTCTATATCAACGATTGCGCGACGGCGCCCGCCGCCGAGGACGTGACCGGGATCGGGACCTACCCGTTCACGAGCGAGACCTGCGAATGCCGATGACACGTCGCGACGCGCTCGCTTCCAGCCGGTCGACGGCGTGAACAGCTTGTACTGCGCATACATGCTCGTCGACACGATCGCCCCGTCGAGGTGCAATCCCTGCCGTTGGAACGCCGTGACCCAGATCGGCGGCCGCACCGGCACTCGCGGCAATGCCGAGCTCCGCGCCTTCGATGTTGGACGCGTAGTCGACGCCCAGCCCCCTATTGGAGAACGAGGTCGCATTCGCGAACGAGCGCGTGAAGCTCTCCACCGGCGCCAATCCGAACGCCTTCGTCACGTTGTCGCGGATCGCGCTCTCGAGGTCCGCGATGCTGATCCCGAGCTGCGCCGCGAGGTCCTGACCCTGTGGGTTGAGCTGGATATCGGCGGTCGCGCTCGAGTCGGCGGCGACCACGCGGGATCCCGTGAGCACGAACAGAAGCAAGGCATGGCGACTTCGCACGAGCGTTTATACAAAGGATGCAAGCAGCGCGTCCGGACTAGGATGGCAGCTTGCTCGCTCGTCGTCCGCAACACGGTGAGGCGCGTCACATCGGCGAGGGCGCGCCGCGAACCCACATGCACAGTTGATCGCCGCCCACCGACTCGCGATGCAAGAGCTCGAAGTCCTCGGGGACCTCGCCGCCGAAGCCGTGATAGGTGACCAACCGGGCGCCCGTACGCATCGTCAACAGCTGTTGCTTCGTACGCTCGACGCTCCGGAGGTACTGATCGTGGCGTACTCCTGCGTCGACCGCCGAGTCGAACAGGCCCTCGACGAAGGGATTGAACAGGTAGATCGCATCGAACGTGGCCCAGTCGATCGCGTGCGCGTCGCCATGGACGAGCTCGAGCTGGCCATCGAGGCGGAGCCGGCGGGCGACCGCTTCGGCCGCGCGAACCATGCGCAGATCGACCTCGACGCCGAGCCACGACGCGGTCGTCGTCAACGCGCCGACGATGCAGAGCTTGCCAGCGCCGCAGCCGACATCGAGGATGCGTTGGCCTTGCACCGGCGCCAGCAGCGCACACGTGCGCAGCGCTATATCGATCGGCGTCCAGTGAAACTGCGATCGGCGGCGCTGGCTCGAAGGGAACAGCCGATCGAACTGGGCGTCGGTGACCCCGAGCCCGTTACGCAGCGCGAACGAGATCTCCGCCACCTCCACGGCTCGGCACCGTAGCACCAACTGGCCCCTGCGTTCCTTCGCCCCTCGGGTTGGCGTAAACGCTGACACCCGTGTCAGGAACTCGATCGGGCTTGCCATCTCGTGCCGGCTAGATCGGTGAATTCGCTGTCATGCGCGCGGCCGCGTCATTGCACGATGCGAGGCCCATGCGAATCCTGATGCTGCTCGCGCTGCTCCCTGCATGTTCGCTGTATTTCGGTGGTGGCTCGCCGTCGGGCGACGTGCCGCCCGACGGTTCAGGCGGGCCAGCCACGTCGTACGGTCTGACGACGATACGCACGCTCGCCGGGACACATCGGATCGTCGGTGTCGACAGCGACCATGCCGGCGGCGTGTGGATCGCCTACCAGGAACGGACCTCGAGCGAGGTCACGCTCACGCGCCTCGACGCGTCGAATACGACCATCCGCGAATGGAGCTTCGAAGATCCGTCCGAGGTCAGTGGGATCGCGGTGACCGCGAATGGAGTGTGGGTGAGCCACACCGCGATCGGCACGATCGG